>NZ_JABMCA010000047.1:0-76237 GCF_014706005.1 Actinomadura sp. RB99
GCCAGGTGCGGCGCCGCGACGGCGCGCACGTCGCGGGCGCCGGGACGGCCCGGGGCGTCGGCGAGCGCGGCGAGCGTCCCGAGCCGCGCGCCGAGATGGAAGCGGTGGTTCTCGTCGCGGCGCACGAAGCGCTCGGCCTCCAGCGTGCGCAGCAGCCGCAGGACGGTCGTCTTGTGGACGCCGAGCCTGCCGGCCAGCTCGTCCAGGTTGCGCGGGCCGTCGCCGAGCTCGATCAGGATGCTCAGCCCGCGTCCGAGGCTCTGGCTCATCGGGTTCCCTCCTCCCGGCGGCCGATGCCGGAGCGCAGCGTACCCGCGGCCCCGCACCGCCGGAGCCGCCGCGCGCGGGCGGCCCGCCCGGGGGTCGCGCCGCGCGGCGCGGGGAAGGATCATGGCGGGCGGAGGCGACAGGGGAGGGCATGCCGGTGACGGGGATCGACACCACGGCCGTGGACGCGCTGGACGGGGAGCCGCTCGACTGGCGGTTCAAGGCGATCCCGGCGTCCGCGCAGGGCATGACGGTGGCGCAGGCGCGGGACGCGCGGCTGCCGCTGGACGACTTCGGCACGCCGCTGCTCACGCTCGACGGCGGAGCGCTCGACCACAACGTCCGGTTGATGGCGGACTGGGTGAGCGCCACCGGTATGGAACTCGCACCGCACGGTAAGACGACGATGGCGCCCGCGCTCTGGCGCCGGCAGCTCGACGCGGGCGCGTGGGGCATCACGCTCGCGACGTTCCCGCAGCTGCGCGTCGCGCGCGCGTTCGGCGTCCGCCGCCTGCTGCTCGCGGGCGCGCCGCTCGACCCCGCCGGCCTCGCCTGGCTGGCCGGCGAGCTGGACGGCGACCCCGAGTTCGCGTTCGTCTGCTGGGCCGACTCGGTGCGGTCCGTCGAGCTGATGCACGAGGCGCTGCACCTCGCGCGGGCGCAGCGGCGCGTGGACGTGTGCGTCGAGCTCGGCGGCCCGAACGGCCGGACGGGCGTCCGCGACGACGGCGAGGCGCGGGCCGTCGCCGACGCGATCCGCGCGGCGCCGTCGCTGCGGCTCGCCGGGATCGGCGGCTACGAGGGCGCGCTCGCGCACGACGCGTCCGCGGAGAGCCTCGACGCCGTCGACGCCTACCTGCGGCGGCTCGCGAACCTGCACGGGCGGCTCGCCTACGAGACGGACGACCCGGTCGTCACGGCGGGCGGCAGCGCCTTCTTCGACCAGGTCGCCGAGGTGCTCGGCGGGCTCGACGCGCGGGTGGTGCTGCGGTCCGGCGCGTACCTCGTCCACGACGACGGCTTCTACCAGGACATCACGCCGTTCGACCGGGGCGCCGGAGCGGGCGGCGAGCACCTGCGCCCGGCCATGCACGCGTGGGGCCGCGTCGTGTCCGCGCCGGAGCCCGCTCTGGCGCTGCTGGACGTGGGGCGCCGCGACGTCCCGTTCGACTCGGGCCTGCCGCGTCCGCAGCTCGTCCGCGGCAAGGGCGCCGGGCCGGTCGAGGGCGCGCGCGTCACCGCGCTGAACGACCAGCACGCCTTCCTGCGGGACGCGTCCGTCGAGCCCGGCGACATCGTCCGCCTCGGCCTGTCCCACCCCTGCACCGCGTTCGACAAGTGGACGCTCATCCCGGTCGTCGACGACGCCGCCGCCGAGCATCCCGTGGTGACCGACTACATCCGCACCTACTTCTGACCGCCCTCCTCCCGACCGCCCCCCGGCCCGGCGTCAGTGGTCGAGGAGGGAGCGGACGTGCCCGAGGATCGGGGTGCAGAGGGCCGGGAGGGTCGCGTGCTCGCCCAGCGCGACGCGGCCGGTGACCAGCGACGCGATGCCGCCGATGAGCATCCGGCAGGCGAACTCCGGGTCGGGCAGCGCGCGGAACCGCTCGTCCTCGGCCAGCAGCCCGTCCACGACCTCGGTGAAGCGGCGCTGCACCCGGTACCGCAGCGCGGCGGCGGCCGGGCCCGCCGCGTAGATCTCCAGCAGGAACGTGCGGGCCGCCGCCGCGTCCGCCGCCAGTTCCCGCAGGTAGGCGCGCAGCGCGCGCTCTAGGCGGCCCATCACCGGCTCGTCGCGCGCGCTCAGCGCCTCGTTCACGACGCCGAGGATGCGGTCGGCGGCGTGCTCGTACGCCGACATGAAGCATTCCTGCTTGTCGGTGAAGTGCTCGTAGAACGTCTCGCGCGACACGCGCGCGCGTTTCAGCACGTCCGCGACCGTCGTGCGGGCGTAGCCGCGCTCGCCGACCGCCGCCGTCATGCCCTCCAGCAGCCGGAGCCGCTGGGACGCTCTGACCTGCTCGCGGCTCAGATGGTGCCGCCCGCGCGGCAGCGACCCGCCCCCCGCCTCGCCGGGCCTTGCACCCGCACCGCCGGAACGCGCGTCCGCACCGCCACCGCTCACGGCGCAAACGCTAGCCGGTCGCGGCGTCTCCGCCCAGTAGATCGGGTTGTTCACGAACAATCGTGTTCGCGGGGATGTTACGGTTTTCCCTTGCACATGGGGGGCCGGACGTCTCCGCCGGCGCGTACGGCGGGACGGCCGAGCGATCAGGGCCCGGCGCAGCCGGTGCGCGGTGATGTCGCTACGTCCAGGCAGTGCGCCACGGGGGCCGATCTGCACTGGACGGCGCGTGCCGCCGCACCATCAAGGCTGACCCCGTCGCCGGGCCGATCGCCCGCCCCGCCCGTCCAGTCGGCTCTGCCGGCCGCCGGTTCCGCAACGGGTTGTGCGCGCGCGGGGTTGTCCCGTCATGACTCCCACAGACGACCGCGTCCGGCATCCGCGCGGGATGCTCGCGGTGCTGTTCCTCGGCCAGTTCCTGGTGAACGTCGACACCGCGATCGTGAACGTGGCGGGCCCGTCCGTCCAGGACGACCTGCACCCGTCCGGCGGCGCGCTGGAGCTGGTCGTGTCCGGCTACACGCTGACCTACGCGGTGCTGCTGGTCACCGGCGCGCGGCTCGGCCAGGCGCGCGGGCACCGGCGGATGTTCCTGCTCGGCCTCGCCGCCTTCACCGCCGCGTCGCTGGCCTGCGGCCTCGCACCGGCCACCGGGGCGCTGGCGGCGGCGCGGCTCGTCCAGGGCGCGGCGGGCGCGCTGATGGTGCCGCAGGTGCTGTCCGGCATCCAGATCCACCTCACCGGTAAGGCGCGGGCGCGCGCGCAGGGCATGCTGGTGCTGACGCTGTCCGGCGGCGCGGTCGCGGGACAGGTCCTCGGCGGCGTCGTGGTGTCCGCCGACCTGTTCGGGCTCGGCTGGCGGCCCGTCTTCCTGGTGAACGTGCCGGCGGGGATCGCGCTGCTCGCGGCGGGCGCCCGCCTCCTGCCCCGGGACGCCGGGAACGGCTCCGGCCGGCTCGACCTCGGCGGCGTCGCGCTGCTGTCGGGGAGCGCGCTGCTGGCGACCGTCCCGCTGATCTTCGGGCGCGAGGCCGGCTGGCCCGCCTGGACGTGGATCTGCCTCGCCGCGAGCGCCCCCGCGCTGGCGCTGTTCGTCCGGCGGCAGCGGCGCGTCGCGGCGCGCGGCGGGACGCCGCTGATCGACCTGCGCGTGCTCGCCCGGCCCGTCGTCGCCTGGTCGCTCGCGTCGATCGCGCTCGCGACGTCCACCTACTTCGCGATGCTGTTCACCCTCGCGCTCTACCTGCAGCAGGGCCTCGGGAAGAGCGCGATGTTCTCCGGCCTGGTGCTCGTGTCGTGGGTCGCCGCGTTCGGCGT
This sequence comes from Actinomadura sp. RB99, assembly GCF_014706005.1. Taxonomy (NCBI): domain Bacteria; kingdom Bacillati; phylum Actinomycetota; class Actinomycetes; order Streptosporangiales; family Thermomonosporaceae; genus Actinomadura; species Actinomadura sp. RB99. The sequence goes on from NZ_JABMCA010000047.1 coordinate 3,713, forward strand.
CGCCGGGCCGCTGCTGCCCCGCCTCCCGGCCCGCGTCGCCGCCCACGCCCCGGTCGCCGGCTACCTGATCCTCGCCGCCGCGTACCTCGCCATCGGCCTGACCAGGGCGGACGGGGCGCTCCTCGTCGTGCTGCTCGGCTTCGGCGGCCTCGGGCTCGGGCTCGGCTTCGCGTCCCAGCTCGGGCGCGCCACCGCCGACGTCCCGGCCCGGTTCGCCCCCGACCTCAGCGGCGTCGTCAACACCAACTCGCAGCTGTCGGCCGTCGCGGGCGTCGCCGTCTTCGGCACCCTGTACCTCGGCCTCGGCGGCACGCCGCGGCACGCCTTCACCGTCGTGATGACCGTGTTCGCGGGCACCGCGCTCGCCGCGTGCGCCGCCGGGTTCGCCGGATGGGCCGCCGCGCGGCGCGAGCAGGCCCCGGGTCAGGGCAGCAGCCCGGCGCGGCGCGCCGACGTCACCGCCTCCAGCCGGGTGTGAGCGTCGAGCTTGCGCATCGCCGACCGCAGGTAGCTCTTCACCGTCTCCGGCAGCAGCCCGAGGCGGTCGGCGGCCTCCGCGTTCGTGCAGCCGATCGCGACGTACGACAGCACGTCCAGCTCGCGCGGCGACAGCACCGGACGCGGCGGCACCGCCGGTCCCGCGGCGTCCGGGTCGGGTCCGGCGGCGCCGGGGGCCAGCCCGGCGGCGGCGAGCCGCAGCGTCATCGCGCGCAGCCGGTCGCGGGTCGGGCCGTCCGCCACCTGCTCGGCGAGCGCCCGCAGCTCGGCGTGCACCGCCCGGACCTCCTCCCACCGCGCCGCCGCGTCCGGCGGCTCCGGCGGGCGCCACGCCAGCGCCTCGTCGGCACGGTCCCGGACGGCGAGGTCCTGCTCCAGGTCGCGGGCCGCCTGCACCGCCGCGCCGACGATCCGGTCGGCGAGCGACAGCGGCTCGCGCAGCGCCCCATACAGCACGCCGCGGACGCGCCGCCGCACCACCACCGGCACCGCCACGATCGACAGCAGCCCCTCGCGGCCGACCGGCTTGTCGTAGTCGTGGCTGATGGACGCCGCGCACGGGTAGTTGCTCACCCACACCGGCCGGCCCGTCGCCATCGACTTGCCGCCGAGCCCGTTGCCGTGCCGGACGACGAGGCCGTTCAGCGAGTCGGTGGTGTTGCCGACCAGCTCGGTGATGCGCAGCCGGTCCCGGCCGCTGAGGGCGCCGCCGAACACCATGGGCAGGCCGGTCGTGCGGTGCAGCGTCAGCACCGCCGACCGGACCGCCCCGGCGTCGTCGCCCATGCCGCCCAGCATGCCCGCGCGGGACCGATCACGGAAGGTCACGCGCCCGGAAAAACGCGCCGGCCGGACCTCACGCGTGCTTCCGGGCAGCCACGTCGCCGAGCCCGAGGATGTCCACGGCCTCGGCCCGCATCTGCACCTTGCGGATCTTCCCGGTGACCGTCATCGGGAACTCGTCCACGACGTGCACGTAGCGAGGGATCTTGAAGTGCGCCAGCCTGCCGCGGCAGAACTCGCGCAGCGCCTCGGCGGTGAGCTCCGGCGCGCCCTCGCGCAGCCGCACCCACGCCATCAGCTCCTCGCCGTACTTCTCGTCCGGGACCCCGATGACCTGCGCGTCCACGATGTCGGGATGGGTGTAGAGGAACTCCTCGATCTCGCGCGGGTACACGTTCTCGCCGCCGCGGATCACCATGTCCTTGATCCGGCCGGTGATGTTGACGTAGCCCTCGTCGTCCATCACCGCCAGGTCGCCGGTGTGCATCCAGCGGGCCGGGTCGATCGCCTCGGCCGTCTTCTCCGGCTCCTCCCAGTACCCGAGCATCACCGAGTAGCCGCGCGTGCAGAACTCCCCGGGAGTGCCGCGCGGGACGGTCACGCCCGTCTCCGGGTCCACCACCTTGATCTCCAGGTGCGGCATCACGGTGCCGACCGTCGACACGCGGCGGTCCAGGGAGTCGCCCGCCCGGGTCTGCGTCGACACCGGCGACGTCTCCGTCATGCCGTAGCAGATCGCGACCTCCGCCATCCCGAGCCGGTCGATGACCTGCTTCATCACCTCCACCGGGCACGGCGACCCCGCCATGATCCCGGTGCGCAGGCTCGACAGGTCCAGGGCGTCGGCGGACGGCTCGTTCAGCACCGCGATGAACATCGTCGGCACCCCGTACAGCGACGTGCAGCGCTCCGCCGCCACCGCGTCCAGCGTCGCCTTCGGGTCGAACGCGGGCGCCGGGATGACGATGCACGCGCCGTGGCTGGTCGCCGCGAGGTTCCCCATCACCATGCCGAAGCAGTGGTAGAAGGGCACCGGCACGCAGATCCGGTCCTCCTCGTCGTAGCCGCACAGCTCCCCGACGAAGAACCCGTTGTTCAGGATGTTGTGGTGCGACAGCGTCGCGCCCTTCGGGAACCCGGTCGTCCCCGACGTGTACTGGATGTTGATCGGGTCGTCCGCGCCGAGGCCCTCGCCGATGCCGTGCAGCAGGTGCCGGTCGCCGGCCCGCCCCGTCTCCACCAGCGCGTCCCACGCGTCCGTGCCGATGAGGACCACGTCGGCCAGCGCGGCGCAGCGCGGCCGCACCTCCTCGATCATCGCCGCGTAGTCGGACGTCTTGAACGACGGCGCCGCGACGAGCGTGCGGATCCCCGCCTGGTTCAGCACGAACTCCAGCTCGTGCACCCGGTACGCCGGGTTGATGTTGACCAGGATCGCGCCGAGCTTCGCCGTCGCGTACTGGACCAGCATCCACTCCGCGCAGTTCGGCGCCCAGATCCCGACCCGGTCGCCCTTCGTCACGCCGAGGTCCCGCAGCCCGAGCGCGACCGCGTCGACGTCGGCGGCGAACTGGTCGTAGGTCCAGCGCCGCCCGGACGCCATGTCCACCACGGCCTCGCGGTCGGCGAACGCGGCGACCGTCGCGTCCAGGTTGGCGCCGATCGTGTCGCCGAGCAGCGGCGTCGCCGAGACGCCCGACGCGTAGGAGAGCGTCATCGCAGGTCCTCCTCACGGAACTCCCCGGGCGGCCGGTCGTCCGCGCCCGGATGCTTGCCGATCTCCGCCGTCCGCAGCTCCACCCGGCGGATCTTCCCGGAGATCGTCTTCGGCAGCTCGCCGAACTCCAGCAGCCGCAGCCGCTTGTACGGGGACAGCTGCGCCCGGCTGTGCTCGAAGATCGCCCTCGCGGTCTCCGCGGTCGGCTCCCAGCCCGCCGCGAGCGTCACGTACGCCTTCGGCACCGCGAGCCGCACCGGGTCCGGCGACGGCACCACCGCCGCCTCCGCCACCGCCGGATGCTCGATCAGCACGCTCTCCAGCTCGAACGGGGAGATCTTGTAGTCGGACGCCTTGAACACGTCGTCCGCGCGCCCGACATAGGTGATGTAGCCGTCCGCGTCCCGGGAGCCGATGTCGCCGGTGTGGTAGAAACCGCCCGCCATCGCCTCCTCGGTCCGCGCCTCGTCCCCGTGGTAGCCCGTCATCAGCCCGAGCGGCCGGTCCTCCAGGTCGAGGCAGATCTCGCCCTCCTCGCCCCGCTCCCCGGTCACCGGGTCGATCAGCGCCACCGCGTAGCCCGGCACGGGACGTCCCATCGAGCCCGGCTTCACCTCCTGGCCGGGCGTGTTCGCGATCTGGACGGTCGTCTCGGTCTGCCCGAACCCGTCCCGGATCGTCCGGCCCCACGCGTCCTTCACCCGCTGGATGACCTCGGGGTTCAGCGGCTCGCCCGCCGCGACCACCTCGCGCGGCGGCGTCGGCAGCCGGCCGAGGTCGGACTGGATCAGCATCCGCCACACCGTCGGCGGCGCGCAGAAGCTCGTCACGCCGCACCGCTCCATCGCGTCCAGCAGCCGGTCGGCGTCGAACCGCGTGTAGTTGAAGATGAACACGCACGCCTCGGCGTTCCACGGCGCGAAGATGTTGCTCCACGCGTGCTTCGCCCACCCCGGCGACGAGATGTTCAGGTGGACGTCCCCGGGCCGCAGCCCGAGCCAGTACATCGTCGACAGGTGCCCCGCCGGGTACGACGCGTGCGTGTGCTCGACCAGCTTCGGCTGCGCCGTCGTCCCGGACGTGAAGTACAGCAGCAGCGTGTCCGACGACATCGTCATCCCGTACTGGGAGAACACGTCGCTTCCGTCGTAGGCGTCGGCGTACCGCAGCCACCCGTCGACCGGCTCGCCGACCGCGATCCGGGTGAACTCGCCGTCCAGCCCGGCGAACTTCCCGGCGTCGGACGAGCCCGCCACCACGTGGCGGGCCCGTCCCCGCGTCAGCCGGTCCTGGAGGTCCGCCGGGCCGAGCAGCGGCGTGCACGGGATCAGCACCGCGCCGAGCTTCATCGCCGCGAGGACCGTCTCCCACAGCTCGACCTGGTTCCCGAGCATCAGCACGATCCGGTCGCCGCGCCGCACCCCGGCCGCGCGCAGCATGTTCGCGACCTGGTTCGACCGCCGCGCGAGCTGCGCGAACGAGTACCGCTCCTCCGCGCCGTCCTCCTCGACGATCCACAGCGCGGGCGCGTCGTTCCCCTCGGCGATCTTGTCGAACCAGTCGAGCGCCCAGTTGAACCCGGTCAGCACCGGCCAGCGGAACTTCTCGTACGCGGTCGCGTAGTCGTCGCGATGCGCGAGCAGGAAGTCGCGCGCCGCACGGAACTCGACTGCGGGCATGGTCTCTCCTCGTAGCCGCACGGACACCTGGCACTCCCGCCCCACGGGCGGCCCCCGGTCTCCCGGGACGCCGCCGCCCGAAAGGCGTGGTCAGGGGCATGGTCGGACATCCAGAGTGACCCACGCCACCCCCGAACGGGGGTAGTCGTACCCGGTTGCCGCGGTCGCCGATCGCCGTAGGGTCGGTGAGCATGATCGCCTCCCACCTCGCCACCACCCGCGCCGGCTACGACTCCGTCGCGGACCTGTACGCCGACCTGTTCGGCACCGCGTTCCTCGACATGCCGTTCGACCTCGGGATGATCAACGCGTTCGGGCGGCTCGTCCGGGACGCCGGGCCGGTCGCCGACCTCGGCTGCGGCCCCGGGCACCTCACCGCCCACCTGCGCTCGCTCGGCTGCGACGCGTTCGGCGCCGACGTGTCCGCGGAGATGATCCGGATCGCCCGCGCGGCCCACCCGGGCGTCCGGTTCGACCACGTCCCGATGACCGAGGTGGACGTCCGCGACGGCGAGCTCGGCGGCGTCCTCGCCTGGTACTCGATCATCCACGCGCCGGTGGCGGACGTGCCCGGCCTGCTCGCCGCGTTCCACCGGATGCTGGCGCCCGGCGGGCACCTGCTGCTCGGCTTCTTCGCGTCCGACACCGCCGAGCCCGTCCCGTTCGACCACAAGGTGGCGCCGGCGACCCGCTGGCCCATCGACGCCCTCGCCGACCTGGCGGCCGGCGCCGGCTTCGCCGAGGTCGCGCGGCTCCGCCGCGAGCCCGGCGAAGGCGAGCGCCACCGCCAGGGCCACCTCCTCGTCCGCAAGTCAGTGCAGGAGGGCGAGGCGGAGGCGGTGTAGGCGGGCCGGGTCGCTGATCACGGTGAAGCCGGCGATGCGGCCGTCCTCCACGGCGACCTGGAGGACGGCCGCGAGGCGCCCGCGGGGGGCGACGACGACGCCGACCGCGCCGTCCACCAGGGCGAGACGGGCGTTCCGGGCGCGGACGGGGTTGGCGAGCGTCTCCCCGGCGATGCGGCGGGCGCCGCGGACCTCCGCCGCACCCTCGGCGCGCCGGAACGCGTCCGGCGCGAGGACCGCGAGCAGCGCGTCCATGTCGCCGGAGCGGGACGCGGCGAGGAACGCCGACACGGCCTCCCGCTGCCGCGCGAGGTCGGCGGCGGGCACCGACGGCGACCCATGGACGCGCTGCCGGGCCCGGCTGGCCAGCTTCTTCGTGGTCTCCGGTGTCCGCTCGACGATCCCGGCGATCTCCGCGAACGGCACGGCGAACAGGTCGTGCAGCACGAACGCGACGCGCTCGGCGGGGCCGAGGCGGTCCAGGACGACGAGCATCGCCAGCCCCACCGAGTCGGCGAGGACCGCCTCCTCCTCGGGGTCGCCCCCGGCGCGCTCCGGCCCGTCCAGGCCGTGGAGGCCGCCGGGGTCCTCGCCGCGGCGCCGCCGCGACCGCAGCATGTCGAGGCAGATCCGCCCGGCGATCGTGGTCAGCCAGCCGGGCAGGTTCGCGACGTCCCCGGCGCCCGCCCGGGACGCCCGCAGCCACGTCTCCTGGACGGCGTCGTCGGCCTCGTCCAGCGAGCCGAGCATCCGGTACGCGACCGCCCGCAGGTGGCCGCGGCACTCGTCGAACCGCTCGGCCAGCACCTGCTCGTCCATTGGTCCCCTTTCGTCGGCGCGGGTCGTCATAGCTGTGGGAACAAGGACGACACGAGAGCGAAGGAGACGCGCTCCACCATGCTATCGGCCCACGACCAGGTCACCTCGCTGCTGCACCTGGACTCCAGCCACTCCGGCGACTCCATCACCCGGCGCCTGTCCGCGCGGTTCGCGGACGCGTGGCGGGAACGGCACGGGACGTCCGGCTACCGGTACCGCGATCTCGTCGCCGATCCGGTGCCGCCGATCTCGGCGGCCTACTGCGAGCTCGGACGCCGCGTCGAGAAGAACGGCTACGTCCCGCCCGCGAAGGTCGACGCGCTCGTCGAGGGCGCCGCCGAGGAACGCGAATGGTCGTTGACCCTGCCGCTGATCGAGCAGTTCCTGGACGCCGGAACGGTTGTGATCGGCGCTCCGATGTACAACTTCTCGATCCCCGCGTCGCTCAAGGCGTGGATCGACCGGATCACCTTTCCTGGCGCGTACACCGACCCGGACACGGGCCGGAGCCTGCTGCACGGCAAGCGGGTCGTCGTCGTGACGGCGCGCGGCGGCGCGTACGGTCCCGGTACGCCGCGCGAGGGCTTCGATTTCCAGGAGCCCTATCTGCGGGCCTATTTCGGCAATCTCGGTGTCGCCGAGGACGGCGTGTCCTTCGTCAATGCCGAAATGACCCTCGCCGACCTCGTCCCGCATCTGGCGCGATTCAGGGAAATGGCGGCACGGTCACTCGCCGAGGCCCGCGAGGCGGTGGTCGATCTGGCCGCGCGGTAGCGGCGCAGCCGCTACTTGGCGGGGGTGTAGGGCGGGGCTTCGCCCCAGCTCCAGTGGGGCATGGGCGCTTCGAGGGGCGGGGTCGCGCCCGGCTGGGAGTTCGCCAGCGCGATGCGGGTGCCCCACTCGATGTAGGACGCGAACGCGGCGCGGAACTCGGGGTCGGCGGGCAGTCCGGCCTCGTCCGCCGCGTCCATGAGCAGGCTCACCCAGCGGCGGCGCTGCGCCTCGGTGATCGCCTTGCCGAGGTGCTGCCGGACCATGTGGTGGTAGCCGCCGCGCTCGCGGCTGTAGCGCTCGGGGCCGCGGAACACCTCGCCCAGCCAGATCGCGACCCATTTCGGGTGGTCCGGGGCCATGTGCTCGAAGAGGGGGCGGAGCAGGTCGTCCTTGAGGACGGCGGTGTAGAAGACCTCGGTGAGGCGCTGGAGGGCGTCGGCGCCGCCGGCCCAGTCGTACATGGTGGGGACGGACGAGCCCTTGCCGTGGACGGGGGTCGCCTCGTAGTGCCGCATCTCCTCGATCTGCTGGACGTACGGCTTGATCTCGGCGAAGAAGGCGGGGAAGTGCTCGCCGGAGCGGAAGCCCTGGGAGTGGTCCTCGGCGGACGTCCAGCGGATCCGCAGGATGTAGCACTCGGGCTCGTCGACGCAGCGGGTCAGCTCGTAGTCGACGCACTGCGGGGCGGCGGCGAGCGGGACGGCGGCGCGGGCGTAGGCGGCTTCGAACTCCTCCGCCCTCGCCCGATCGATCCGGTAGCGGATGTACTCGACGATCACTGGGCCCCCAGGGATGATCTTCCGGTCGGGTAATCACTGTAACGCTGTAATCACCCGACCGGAAGACCGATGATCATTTCTCCGGGGATTCTCCCGAGGTTCGGCGGTACCAGGCGAGCCCGCCGCCCGCGACCACCACGACGGCGGCGGCCAGGCCGATCCACAGCCAGCCGGACGAGCCGCCGGAGCCGTTCCCGGCGGCCTTCGCGGCGGGCGCGGTCGCCCCGGGCGCGGCGCCGGCGGCGCCGGCGGCGCCGGTGGACCCGGTGACGGTGAACGTGTAGGTGCCGCTGATCGGGTGGCCGTCCGGCGACACGACGCGCCAGCCGACCGTGTACACACCGTTCGGCAGCGTGCCCTTCACCGCCTCGGTGACCTTGTTGTCCACCGCCTGGGCCTTGCCCGCCTCGTGCCGCCCGCCGCCGGCGTCCGTCAGCACGACCTGCGGCAGCTGCACCGGGTCGGCGTACGTCAGGACGATCTGGGACGGCGGCGCGACCGTCGCGTTCGCGGCGGGGTTCGCGCCGGTCAGCGACGTATGGGCGGAGGCGGGCGGGGCGGTCAGCGCCAGCGCGGCGAGGGCCGCGGCGGCGCCGGCGGCGGTGCGCCGGACGGCCCGGCTCACGCCCGGCTCCGCGCCCGGGACAGGCCGTAGCCGCCGACCGCGATGCCGATCACGCCGACGCCGATGCCGGCGCCGCCGAGCAAGCGGGCGGTGCCGTCGTCGGTGCTCGCCTCCGCCTTGGCGGCGGGCTTGGACCGGGCGGTGAGCCCGGCGGCTGCGGTGTCGGTGGCGCCCTTGGGCGTCAGCTTGAGCGTGGGCGCCGGGTGCTCGGGCTCGTTGGTGCCGTCGCCCGGGTCCTGCTCCCATTTGACGACCTGGCCGTCGGAGTAGGTCTGGTCGGCCTTGAACGTCAACGTGTCGGTGTCGGTCGGCAGCGGGCCGAGCGAGACGTCGAACTCCTGGAACTGGCCGGGCTCGATCCTGCCGCCGGACCAGGTGATCTGCGTGACGGCCTTGGTCAGCTCGCCGCCCTCGGTCTTGATCGGCTTCGGCAGCGTGGACTCGACGACCTTCGCCGTCCAGCCGGGGACGGGCCGCACCGACACCGACGCGAGCGGGTGGTCGGTGGGGAGGTTCACCACGAGCTTGGTGGTGGCGGCGTTGTCCTCCTCGTTCGGCACCCGGAACGAGACCTTGGCGTAGGAGCCCTGCTCGGCGGTCTTCGGGTTGACGGTGACGTGCGCGGACGCGGCGGTCGCGAACGCGACCACGCCGGCGCCGGCGAGGACGGCGAGCGTGCCGAGCCGGCGGGCATGCGTGCGGGAAGGCAAGACGGAACTCCGTTCGAGTCGTACGGGAAGGGCCGGGCGCCGGGATCCGGCGGCCGGTGACGTACGGCGCTCGCTCAGAGGTGGGCGAGCGCCCTCGAACGCGGAGGGGGTCCCCGCCGGACGACCTGGTGCCGGAGCGCGCGTCCCGTGGCGATCGCGCCGGCCGCCACCGGCACCACCGGGGTACGCAGCGGGCGCTCCGCCGGTTCGATCAGCAGCAGCGCGAGCAGCAGCCGGATCGGGCGGTCGGCGGCGGACGCGAGGCGCCGCGCGAGGGACCACGCGGCCCGCTCGCCGCGCCGCAGCCACCAGGCCGCGACCACGGCGGCGGCGACGTGCGCGACGGTCATGGACGTGCCGGAGCCGTGCATCGCGGGCGTCGCGGCGGCGTGTCCCGCGTGCGCGGCGGTGTCGCAGTCGCGCATGCCCTCGGTCGCGCTCGCGAACAGCGTGTGCAGCGCGAACTGGCCGCCGAGCAGCCCGCCCATGATCGTCGGGAGGGAGCGCTCGTGGCCGGCGAGGGCGGCGGCGACGGCGAGGGCCGCGCCGAACCCGGCGAGCACCGCCCAGCCCGGCACCGGCTCGTGCGACGCCAGGTCGTGGCCGACGGTCGCGAGCGCGACGCACACGGTCGCGAAGACGACCGCGCGCGCGGTGCGGAAGGCCGGCTGCCTGGGACGCGGGGACATGACGGGGACATCGTCCCACCACGGTCCGCGGGCGCGCATCCGACCCCCGCGATCCGATCCCGACGCACCCTACATGTTGGGGTTGCGCAATGAGGATCAACAAGATGTAGGGTTCAATCCCGTGCTGGTTCGCCCCCGCCGCTCGCGGCGGGGGCGTCGTAAGAGGGAACCCGGTGCAAGTCCGGGACTGCCCCGCAGCGGTGAGCGGGAACGACCGCCGTCACAGGCACTGAACCGGATCGTCCGGATCGGGAAGCGACGGCCAGTAGGTCGTGCCTCCGGCAGGAGGCGCGGGTGCCCGCGAGTCCGAAGACCTGCCATGCACGCCGTACGTCCGAGGCTTCGCGGGTGAGCCGGGGGACGGTGCGCGGCAGCCTGCCGCCGCGCCCGTTCGCATGCCCTCGCGAGGCCGTCTCACGAGGGGAGAGAACGTGACAGTCACCATGCCTGCGGAGGCGCCGGCCGCCGGGGGGATCGCGGCCGAGGTCGCCGCGGCCTGCGCCGGTGTCGAGGGGACCGCGCCGGAACGGGTGCTCGGCGCGGTCCGGGCCGGGGACGGCGCGAGCGCCGCCGCCCTGCGGGACCTGGCGATCGGGGAGGCCGCCGCGCTGGTCGCGGTGGAGCCGGGGTACTCCCGGGTCGCCGCGCGGCTGCTGGCCGCCCGGATCCGCGACGAGACCGCCGAGGCCGGCGTCCGGGGCTTCGCGGAGTCCGTCGCCGCCGCGCACGCCGAGGGCCTCCTCGCCGACGGCCCCGCCGCGTTCGTCGCCGAGAACGCCGCCGCGCTGGACCGCCTCATCGACGAGGGTCCGGGGGGCGCGGGGGGTCGCCCCCCCTCGGGAGGCGCGGTCGAGGAGGCGGACGACCGGTTCGGATACTTCGGGCTCCGCACCCTCTACGACCGGTACCTGCTGCGGCATCCGCGGACCCGGCTCGTCCTGGAGCGCCCGCAGCACTTCTTCCTGCGGGTGGCCGTGGGCCTGTCCGACACCGTCGACGAGGCCGCCGAGCTGTACCGGCTGCTCAGCACGCTGTCCTATCTGCCCAGCTCGCCGACCCTGTTCAACTCCGCGGCGCGGCGCCCGCAGCTGTCGTCGTGCTTCCTGCTGGACTCGCCGCGCGACGAGCTGGAGGCGATCTACGAGCGGTACGGGCAGGTCGCGCGGCTCAGCAAGTACGCGGGCGGGATCGGGATCTCGTGGACGCGGGTCCGGTCGCGCGGGTCGCTGATCCGGGGGACGAACGGGCACTCGAACGGGATCGTCCCGTGGCTGCGCACGCTGGACGCGTCCGTCGCCGCCGTCAACCAGGGCGGCCGCCGCAAGGGCGCCGCGTGCGTGTACCTGGAGCCGTGGCACGCCGACGTCGAGGAGTTCCTCGAACTGCGCGACAACACCGGCGAGGAGGCGCGCCGCACCCACGACCTGAACCTGGCGAACTGGATCCCGGACGAGTTCATGCGCCGCGTCGAGGCGGACGGGACGTGGTCGCTGTTCGACCCGAAGGAGGTCCCGGAGCTGACGGACCTGTGGGGCGACGCCTTCGACGCCGCGTACCGGGCGGCCGAAAAGGAGGGCCGGTACGTCCGGCAGGTCCCGGCGCGGAAGCTGTACGGGCGGATGATGCGGACGCTCGCGGAGACCGGCAACGGCTGGATGACCTTCAAGGACGCCGCGAACCGGGCCTGCAACCAGACCGCCGAGCCGGGCCGGACCGTCCACCTGTCGAACCTGTGCACCGAGATCCTGGAGGTCACGGGCGACAACGAGGCGGCGGTGTGCAACCTCGGGTCGGTGAACCTGGCCGCGCACGTGTCGCCGTCCGGGATCGACTGGGACCGGCTCCGCGCGACCGTCCGCACCGCCGTCCGGTTCCTGGACCGCACCATCGACCGCGGCTTCTACCCGACGCCCGAGGCGGAAACGGCGAACCGGAAGTGGCGTCCCGTCGGCCTCGGCGTCATGGGTCTCGCCGACGTGTTCTTCACGCTCCGGCTCCCGTTCGACTCCGCCGAGGCCCGCGAGCTGTCCACCCGGATCGCCGAGGAGATCGCGCTCGCCGCCTACGCCGCGTCCGCCGACCTCGCCGAGGCGCACGGCCGGCTCCCCGCCTACGCAGAGACCCGCACCGCGCGCGGCCAGCTGCACATCGACCACTTCCCGGACGCCGCGCCCACCCGTCCCGCCGAATGGGACGCGCTCCGCGCCCGGATCGCCGACGTCGGGCTCCGCAACTCGCTGCTGATCGCGATCGCGCCGACCGCCACGATCGCGTCCATCGCGGGCTGCTACGAGTGCATCGAGCCGCAGGTGTCCAACCTGTTCAAGCGCGAGACGCTGTCCGGCGAGTTCCTGCAGATCAACGGGTACCTCGTCGAGGACCTGAAGTCGCTCGGGCTGTGGAACGACGCCGTCCGCGAGGCGATCAAGCGGGCGAACGGCTCGATCCAGGGCCTCGTCGACCTGCCCGAGGAGATGCGGGACCTCTACCGGACGGCCTGGGAGCTGCCGCAGAAGGCCCTGATCGACCTCGCCGCCGCCCGCACCCCGTACATCGACCAGTCGCACTCCCTGAACCTGTTCATGGAGACGCCGACGATCGGGAAGCTGTCCTCGATGTACGCCTACGCGTGGCGCAGCGGCCTCAAGACCACCTACTACCTGCGTTCCCGGCCCGCCACGCGGATCGCGCAGACGACCGTCGCCGCGGCGGTCTGCTCCCTGGAGAACCCCGAGACCTGCGAGGCGTGCCAGTAATGCCGCTGCTCGACCCCGGCATGGACCTGACCCTGCGGCCCATGCGCTATCCCGACTTCTACGCGCGCTACCGCGCCGCGATCCGCAACACCTGGACGGTCGAGGAGGTGGACCTCGCCTCCGACCTCGCCGATCTCGCCCGCCTCACGCCGGCGGAGCTGCACCTGGTGAACCGGCTCGTCGCGTTCTTCGCCACCGGCGACTCGATCGTGGCGAACAACCTCGTCCTCAATCTCTACAAGCACGTCAACGCGCCGGAGGCGCGGCTGTACCTGTCGCGGCAGCTGTTCGAGGAGGCCGTGCACGTCCAGTTCTACCTGACCCTCCTCGACACCTACCTGCCCGACCAGGACGAGCGGGCCCGGGCGTTCGCGGCGATCGAGCACATCCCGTCCATCCGGGCGAAGGCGGAGTTCTGCTTCCGCTGGATCGACTCGCTCGGCGCGCTGGACGAGCTGCGCACCGCCGCGGACCGGCGCGCGTTCCTGCTCAACCTGATCTGCTTCGCCGCGTGCATCGAGGGCCTGTTCTTCTACGGCGCGTTCGCCTACGTGTACTGGCTGCGCTCCCGCGGCCTGCTGAACGGCCTCGCGTCCGGGACGAACTGGGTCTTCCGGGACGAGTCCATGCACATGGAGTTCGCGTTCTCCGTCGTCGACACCGTCCGGGCGGAGGAGCCGGAGCTGTTCGACGCGGAGCTGACCGCGCAGGTCACGACGATGCTGGAGGAGGCCGTCGAGGCGGAGCTGGCGTTCGCGCGCGACCTGTGCGGCGACGGCCTGCCCGGGATGAGCGCCGGCGACATGCGCGCCTACCTGGAGTACGTCGCCGACCAGCGGCTCGCCCGCCTCGGCCTGCCGGTCCGCTACGGGACGGCGAACCCGTTCGCGTTCATGGAGCTGCAGGACGTCCAGGAGCTGTCGAACTTCTTCGAGCGCCGCGTGTCGGCATACCAGATCGGTGTGGAGGGCACCGTCGCCTTCGACGAGGCGTTCTGACGCCCCGCGGGCCCCGGCCCCGAACTTTCCGGCCGGGATACGCGTTGAACTGGGGAAGCTAGGCCGAGGAGGAAGAACATGGCTTCTCTCATCGACCGGATCATGAATTTCGTCCGGGGACCGCAGGGGCAGAAGGCCCGGGCGAAGGCGGAGCGGCTCGCGCAGAGCCCGCAGGCGCAGAAGGCGAAGGCCAAGGCGGAGCAGTTCGCGCACGGCCCGCAGGGCCAGAAGGCGCGGGCCAAGGCGGAGCAGCTCGCCCGCAGCCCGCAGGCGCAGAAGGCCCGCGCGAAGGCGGAGCGGTTCATCAACGACCCGCGCAACCAGGAGAAGGCCCGCAACCTCCTCTCCCGCCTGCGCGGCGGTCCCCGCCGCTGACCGCGCGGACGGCCCGCCCCGATCCCGGGACGGGCCGTCCGGTGGCTCCGGCGTGGGGGCCGGCTCAGGTGTCGAGGTTGGCGAGGTAGGACTCGTTGCCCTGGGCGCCCGCCGCCGCGTCCGGGGGGACGATCTCCTCCAGCCGCGCGAAGACCGGCGCGTCCAGCGCCAGGTCCCCGGCGGCGGCGTTGGCGCGGGCGTTCGCGGCCTTGCGGGTCCCCGGGATCGGCAGCGCGCCGCGGTCGACCAGCCAGGCCAGCACGAGCTGCGCCGCCGTGACGCCCTGCTCGGCGGCGAGCGCCGCCACCCGGTCCGCGAGCGAGACGTTGCGCTCCACGTTGCCGGCCTGGAAGCGCGGGTTCCCGCGCCGCCAGTCGCCCGCCTCCAGGTCGTCGAAGCCGCGGACCTGGCCGCCGAGGAGGCCCCGCCCGAGCGGGCTGTAGGCGACGAACGCGACGCCCAGCTCCGCGCACGCCAGGATCAGCTCCTTCTCCGGCGCCCGCTGGAGCGGCGAGTACTCGGTCTGCAGCGCCGTCACGGGGTGGACGGCGTGCGCGCGCCGCAGCGTCCGCTCCGACACCTCCGACAGCCCGTACCCGCCGATCTTCCCCGCCTGGACGAGCTCGCCGAGCACCCCGGCCGTCTCCTCGATCGGGGTCGTGGGGTCGAGGCGGTGCAGGTAGTACAGGTCCACGTGGTCGGTCCGGAGCCGCGACAGGCTGGCGTCCAGGGCCCGCCGGACGTACTCGGGCCGCCCCATGCCGGGGACGAGGATGCCGTCCGCGTCCTGGTTCCCGCCGAACTTGGTGGCGAGGACGTACTCGTCCCGCCGCTTCTCCAGCGTGCGGCCGATCAGGGTCTCGCTGTACCCGGCGCCGTAGATGTCGGCGGTGTCGACGAACGTGACACCGGAGTCCAGCGCGGCCAGGAGCGTCTCCGTGGCGTCGCGCTCCTCGACGCCGCCGTAGACGGGCGCCACGTTCATCGCGCCGAACCCCACCACCGACACCTGCGGGCCGCCCGTTCCAAGGGTGCGATAGCGCACTGGTCAGTCACCTCTCGTCTGTCATGGATGTGCTTTCACCCTGCCGCGCGCGCCCCCGGGCGACCAGTGCCCGCCGATGGCTAGGACTCAGAGGGCCACCCTCCGGAGGCACACTGGGCCCATGGCGACACGCGAGATGGCGGACTTCCTGCGTTCCCGGCGCGACCGCATCAGACCCTCGTCCGTGGGCCTGCCCGACGGCGGGCGGCGGCGCGCCCCCGGCCTGCGCCGCGCGGAGGTGGCGCTGCTCGCCGGGATCAGCCCCGACTACTACATGCGGCTGGAGCAGGGCCGCGGCATCCGCCCCTCGCCGTCCGTCCTGGACGGTCTCGCCCGGGCGCTCGTCCTCAACGACGACGAGCGCGACCACCTCTATCGGCTGGCGCTGTCGCTGCCGTCCCCGCCCCCCGCCGCGGACGCCCCGGTGGCGGACGCCCCGGTGCACCCCACCGTGCGGCGCCTCCTGGACGAGATCGCCCCCGTCGCCGCCTACGTGATCAATCCCCGCCTGGACGTGCTGGCCTGGAACGGGACGGCCGCCGCGCTCATGCCGCACCTGGCGGAGCAGCCCGCGTCCCGCCGCAACATGCTCCGGTACGCGCTCTGCGACCCGCGCGCCCGCACGTTCTACGTGGAGTGGGAGGAGGTGGCCCGGCACGGCATCGCGCAACTGCGCACCGCCACCGGCCGCGACCCGGACGACCCCGCGACGCGGGCCCTGATCCGCGAGCTGTCACGGACGCCGCACTTCGGCACCTGGTGGGACCGGCAGGACGTCAAGGGCCCGGGGATGGGCCGCAAGGAGTACCGGCATCCGGTGGTCGGCCGGCTGGCCCTCGACTACATCGGCATGGTCCTCCCCGGCACCCCCGACCACCAGTTCGTCACGCTCACCGCCCCCGAGGACGGCCCCGCCCGAGCCGCCCTGGACGAGCTCGCCGCCCTGGCCCGCTCCTGAGCGCCGGCGCACATCGAATAAGCATCACTGAAGCTTTTCGCAGAAAAAAGTAACTGGATCTTTTCCGTGCGGTCCGGGACGGTGGCGGGATGGCCTCCCGCTCCGGTTCCGCTCACGTTCTCGCCCTGGCGGGCACCGTCGTGCTCTGGGCCTCGGCCTTCCCCGCCATCCGGGTCGGCATCGACGGCCTCGGCGTGGCGGCGCTGTCGTTCCTGCGGATCGCGATCGCGGCGATGGCGCTGGCCCTGGTGGCGCCGCTGGCCAAGGTGCGCCCGCCCCGGCGCCGCGACCTGCCGATGATCGCCTTGTGCGGGGCCACCGGCGTCACCGCCTACCAGGTCCTGCTCAACTGGGGCGAGGTCCGGGTGGAGGCCGGGACCGCGAGCCTGCTGATCGCGACCGCTCCCGTCTTCAGCGTCCTGCTGGGGAGCCTGCTCCTCGAGGAGCGGCCGACCCGCACCGTCATCGCGGGGAGCGTCGTCGCGCTCGCCGGCGCGGCCATGGTCGGCCTGGCCGAGGGCACCGGCGGGTTCACCGTCTCGGCCCTCATCGTCCTCGCCGCCGCCGTCGTCCAGGGGACCTACCACTTCGCGACCAAGCCCCTGCTCCGCCGCTACACCGGCCTGGAGGTCGCCACCTACGCGATGGCCGCGGGAACCGTCTTCGCGCTGCCCCTGGTCCCCGCGGCGTGGCCCGCGACGTTCCGCGCACCGGCGGACGCGCTGGCCTCCGCGGTCTACCTGGGGCTGCTGCCGTCCGCGCTCGGCTTCGTCATCTGGGCCTACGCCGTCGCCCGCCTGCCGCTCGCGGCCTCCACGGCGGCCCTGTACCTGGTGCCGCCGGTGGCGCTGATCGTCTCGTTCGCCTGGCTCGGCGAGGTGCCCCACCCCGTCGAGCTGTTGGGCGGCGCGGTCAGCGCGGCGGGGGTGATCCTCATCCACCGGCACAGGGCGGCGCCGGATCCCGGCGACGCCCCGGACGGCGACGTGCCCGAGGCCGTAGGGACACACTGGGAACCGCCGCCCCGATTCGAGCGATCCGAGTAAGGAGCCCGTCCGTGCTCGACGTACGCCGTCTGCGGATCCTCCAGCACCTGGCCGCCTACGGCACCGTCGCGGCCACCGCCGAGGCCCTGCATCTGACGCCGCCGGCCGTTTCCCAGCACCTCGCCGCCCTGCGGAAGGAGGCGGGCACGCCGGTGGTGGAGAAGGTCGGCCGCACGCTGCGGCTGACCGCGGCCGGAGAGCTGCTGGTGGCCCATGCCGAGATCATCCTGGCGGAGCTCGCGGCGGCCGAGTCCGGCCTGGCCGCCCTGCAGACCGGACGGCGCGGCATCGTGCGGATCGCCGCGTTCCCCTCCGCCGCCCGCGCCCTCGTCGCGCCCCTGTGGCGGCGCCTGGCCGAGACGGACGCCTCGCCCGCCCCTTCGCTACGGCTCTCCGTCGTGGAACCCGACGAAGCCCTCGACCAGCTGCGCAAGCGCTCCACCGACCTCGCCGTGGTGCACAGCTACACCGTGCTGCCGCGGGACTTCCCCGCAGCATGCGAGCAGGCCGTCCTGATGGAGGAGCCGGTGCTGCTGGCCCTGCACCCCCGGCAGGCCGAGGATCTGCACCTGGCCCCCGGGCAACCCGCGGATCTCTCCCGGCTGTCCGATATGCCGTGGCTGACGCCCGGGCCGGAGACCTCCTGCCACGAGATGATCCAGCGCGCCTGCGGCCTCGCGGGCTTCGTCCCGGACATCCGCGCCCGCGGCAGCGACTTCTCCGTGCTGGCCGCCCTGGTCGCGGCGGGAGCGGGCGCCGCCCTGATCCCTCGCATGGCGTTGCCGGAGACCACCGCGGCCCTCAGCCTCCACCCGCTGGTCCAGCCCGTCTCCCGGACCATCTTCACCGTCAGCCGGGCGGGCACCGCCAGGCGCCCCGACCTGCGGCGCGTCCTGGACCTGCTCCACGACCCGGCGGCCGTTCCCGGGGAAGCGCGCGACTGACCCCGTACCGGGTCAGTGCGGGCCGGCGGACGCGGTCAGCCGGTCGAGGAGGGCGGGGAGCTCGGCGAGGCGGTCCCGCTCGTCCGGGGTGAGGGCGGTGGCGATGGCGGCGGCGAGCCAGTCGCGGCGGGCGCGGCGGTCGCGGTCGAGGGCGGCGCGGCCCTCGGGGGTGATCGCGATGACGCGGCCCCGGCCGTCGCGGGGGTCGGGGCGGCGGACGGCGTAGCCGAGGCTCTCGAGGTCCTTCACCGTGCGGCTCTGGCTCTGGTGCCGGACGCGGCGCCGCTGCGCGAGCGAGGCGATGCTCGCCTCGCCCTCGCGGTCGAGCAGCCCGAGCGTCTGCGCGACCGGCGGCGCGAGCGCGTCGGCCTGGGACCGGGCGGTGCGGACGAGCCCGCCGATGGACGTGCGCAGCCGCTCGGCGAGCTGGTCGTGGTCCGTCATGGCGGCCTCCGGGGTGCGGCGTCCCGCCAGTATATACAGCAAAGGTGTACAGTTTGAGCTGTAGATATGGCGGAACGGACAGGAAGGAAGGCCGCCCGATGCAGCTCACCAAGCACGCCCACGCCTGCGTCGTCCTCGAGAAGGAGGGCACGACGATCGTCCTCGACCCGGGGAAGTTCACCCCGGACGCGGAGGCCGCCGTCGCCGCCGCGGACGCCGTCCTGATCACCCACGAGCACTTCGACCACTTCGACGACGCGCTCCTCGGCGCCGCCCTCGACAAGCGCCCCGACCTGCACGTCTACGGCCCCGCCTCGGTGCGGGACAAGCTCGGCGAGCACGGCGGGCGGGTGCGGGCCGTCGCGTCCGGCGACGCGCTCTCCATCGGGGACTTCGCCGTCACCGTCCACGGCGAGCGGCACGCGGTGATCCACCCGGACATCCCGATCGTGGCCAACACCGGCTACCTGATCGACGGCCGGCTGTACCACCCGGGCGACGCCTACCACGTGCCGGACGTCCCGGTGGAGGCGCTGCTGCTGCCCACCAGCGGGCCGTGGACGAAGCTCGCCGAGGCCGTCGACTTCGTCCGGAACGTCCGGCCCAGCAGGCTGCTCCAGATCCACGAGCTGATGCTCAGCGAGCTGGGCCAGAACTCGGTCGCCGGAATGCTGAACAACCTGACCGGCCTGGAGATGACGCTCCTCGCCCCGGGGGACGCCCGCGAACTCTGAGCGGGCGCTAGACGAAGTCGGCGAAGTCCATGTTCGCGATCTCCAGGTTGGCGGCCATGCTCCCGGCCTCGTCGAGGGGGACGCGGGCCACCTGGCCGGGGGTGTCGTAGAGGTCGACGACGAGCAGCGGGCGGGCCGGATCCGCGAGGGCCTCCGCGTCCGCGAGCGCCACCATCGTGGTGTGGCCGTCCGGGCTCCGGCCGGGCGGCACGAGAGCCGGGACCTGGCCCGGCTGCAGGTCCGCGTAGGCGGGGTCGTCGACGACCACGGGATCCAGGTCGACGTGGTCGCCGTACTCGCCGTCCTCGGGGTCCCCGTCCAGCTCCGGATCGGGGAGGGCGCCGAGCAGCGCGCGCCAGCCCGCGTCATCGAGGAAATCGGTGCGGACGAGGATCGTCCCGCCGCCGGCGGGCAGCCGCGGGAACGAGGTGCGGACGACCGCGGTCGGGGTGGGCGTCTCCGGGGCGCCGCCGTCGCCCCGGTACCTGCCCCACCGGTCCATCCCCTGGACGAGCTCGTCGAAGCGCAGGGCGCCGGACGCCAGGTCCGCCAGGACGCGGCCGAGGTCGTTCGCGGCGACCCGGACACCGCGTCCGGGGACGTCGCGCATGTCGACCACCAGCGGATCGTCACCGCCGAACACGACGGGGATGTCGGCGTGCACGATCACCTGCGGCGCCGGGCCGTCCGCCGCGGCCAGCGCGGGGAAGTCCCCGCCGTGCAGGTAGTCCCAGCCGGGGTGCTCGGCGAGGCGGAGCCGTACGCCGCCGTCCAGCGTGACCGTGTCGCCCTCGCGCCGTCCGCCCAGGGCGGTGAGGGCACCGCCCCAGCGGGCCTTGCCGTCCTCGTAGGAGGTGCAGACGAGCAGCACCTCGCCGTGCGCGGGCGCGGGCAGCCTCGGGTGCGGCATGGGGCCTCCGTCGGAGTGGCAGGACGAGCCGTCGCGCCGATTCTGCCGGGGGCCTCGGACATCGGGCGCGCTTGTTGCATGCTGGACGTAGGTGCGAATGATTTGCAATAGTGGCGGCATGGCCGACTACACGCTGCCCGACCTGCCGTACGACTACGCCGCGCTGGAGCCGGCGATCACCGGGGAGATCCTGGAGCTGCACCACTCCAAGCACCACGCCGCCTACGTCAAGGGCGCCAACGACACGCTGGAGAGGCTCGCCGAGGCGCGCGGCAAGGAGCAGTTCGGCGGGCTGGTGGGGCTGGAGAAGACGTTCGCGTTCAACCTGTCCGGGCACGTCCTGCACTCGATCTTCTGGGACAACCTGTCGCCGGACGGCGGGGACCGCCCGGACGGCGAGCTGGCCGCCGCGATCGACGAGCACTTCGGGACGTTCGACGCGTTCCGCAAGCAGCTGACGGCCGCGACGTCCACCGTCCAGGGGTCCGGGTGGGGCGTGCTCGCGTGGGAGCCGCTCGGTGAGCGCCTCGTGGTCGAGCAGGTCTACGACCACCACGGGAACGTCGGCATGAACACCACGCCGCTGCTGGTGTTCGACGCCTGGGAGCACGCGTACTACCTGCAGTACCGCAACGTGCGGCCGGACTACGTCGAGAAGCTCTGGTCGCTGGTGAACTGGACGGACGTCAAGGCCCGCTTCGACAAGGCCCGCTTCGACAAGGCCGGCACAGCGTAGACGGTCGCCGCGCCGCGTCCCGAGACCACGGCGCCCTCCAGGCCGGGATCGTGCTCAGAACCCTTTCCCTGCGGCCCGGAGGGCGCCGTGCCGCGTGCCACCAGGGGATACCTAGACTGGCGCGCGTGATGAGCGACTACCCGCACCAGGTCAGCGTGCCGACGCGCTGGAAGGACAACGACGTCTACGGCCACGTCAACAACGCCGTGCACTACTCGCTGATGGACACCGCCATCAACGAGTGGATGATCGGCAAGGCGGGGTTCGCGCCGCTGGACGCGCCGTCGATCGCGCTGTGCGTGGAGTCGCACTGCCAGTACAAGGCCGAGGTGTCGTTCCCGGACACGATCCGGCTCGGCCTCCGCGTCGGCAAGCTCGGCACGTCCAGCGTCCGCTGGGAGATCGGCATGTACCGGGCGTCCGACGACGCGCTCATCGCCGAGGGCCACTTCGTGCACGTCTTCGTCGACCGGGAGACCCGCCGTCCCGTGCCGATCGCCGAGCCGATGCGCACCGAGATGGCCAAGCTCGTCGTCGCGTGACGGCGTCCGGGGCCGCGCGTCCGGGGCCGGTCAGCGCCGGTTCAGCAGGGAATGGCGCCGGCTGTAGGCGAAGTAGACGGCGCAGCCGATCAGGAACCACACCACGAACCGCACCCAGGTCTGCCACTGCAGGAACGTGATCAGCCAGACCGAGAAGACGACCCCGACGGCGGGTACCACCGGCATCCCCGGCGTCCGGAACTCGCGCGGCAGGTCGGGGCGCCGGTAGCGCAGCACGATCACCGCGACGCACACCACGATGAACGCCAGCAGGATCCCGATGTTGGTGAGCTCCGCCGCCTCCGCGATCGGCAGGAACCCCGCGATCAGCGCCGACCCGAGCCCCAGGATCCAGGTGATCCGCGTCGGGACGTGCCGCGCCGGGTGCGTCCTCGCGAACCAGCCGGGCAGCAGCCCGTCCCGGCTCATCGAGAACCACACCCGCGTCGCGCCCATCATGAACGTGAACAGCACCGTCAGCACGCCGAGGATCGCGCCGACGGCGATGACGATCCCGACGGTGTCCAGCCCGACCGACTTGAACGCCGAGGAGAACGCGGCGTTCGGGTTGATCTCCCGGTAGTCGACCATCCCGGTCAGCACCAGGCACGCCAGCACGTACAGCACCATCGAGATCGCCAGCGAGTAGATGATCGCCTTCGGCATGTGCTTGCGGGCCTCCCGCGACTCCTCCGCCGCGGTGCTCATCGCGTCGTAGCCGAAGACGGCGAAGAAGACCGTCGCGGCCCCGGTGAACGCGCCGGACAGGCCGAACGGGAAGAACGGCGAGTAGTTCCCGCTCCGGATCTTGAAGACGCCGACCACGATCACCAGCAGGACGATCGCGACCTTCAGGTACACCAGCACCGTCTCGAACCGCGCCGCGCTGCGCATCCCGAGGTTCAGCACCCACGCGATCAGCAGGCACAGCAGCGCCGCGAACAGGTTGACCTTGTAGCTGCCGTCCGCCACGTCCTTCGGCTCGGTCCCCGGCGCGCCGCTCATCCACAGCGGCAGATGGACGTGCATGAACCCGAGCAGGTCGTCGAAGTACCCCGATATCCCGATCGCGACCACCGCCACGATCGCGGTGTACTCCAGCAGCAGGTCCCACCCGATCGCCCAGCCGGTGAACTCGCCGAGCACCGCGTACCCGTAGGTGTACGCCGACCCCGCCTTCGGGATCAGCCCCGCGAACTCGGCGTACGAGAACGCCGCCGCCGCGCTCGCCACCCCGGCGACGAGGAACGAGATCAGCACCGCCGGCCCGGCCTTCTCGTTCGCCACGGCCCCGGCCAGCGAGAAGATCCCCGCGCCGATGATGCCGCCGACCCCGATCGCGGTCAGCTGCCACAACCCGAGCGTCCGGGTCAGGCCCGCGCCCCCCGACTCGTCCTCGATCTGCTCGATCGGCTTCCGCCGGACCATCCCGTCCAGGACCGAAGGCATGCAGCCACCTCCCAGGCACCGTCGCCACGGCAGATCATGTGCCCCCGCCCCGCGCCGCAAACCCGCCGGCGGCCGGGTCGGTGGTGGCGTCGAAGGTGTGCTGGGCGGTGATGATCTCGGCGGCGTGCTCGCGGATCCAGCCGGTCAGGCCGCGGAGGGGGACGGTGATGCCGCGGCCCAGCGGGGTGAGGGCGTAGGTGACCGAGGGCGGGACGGTCGGCTCCACGGTGCGCAGGACGAGGCCGTCGCGGACGAGGGTGCGGAGGGTCTGCGACAGCATCTTCTCGCTGACGCCCTCGATGCGGTCGCGGAGCTCGTAGAAGCGCAGGTCGGAGGAGTCCAGCGCGGTGAGGACGAGGATGCCCCAGCGGCGGGTCACGTGGTCGAGGACCACCCTTGCGGGGCAGTCGCGCCGGAAGACGTCGTCCATCAGGGCACCTACTCTCGGCGCATGGGCTTACCTTTCGGTACGTACTTTCGAAAGGTTAGCCGCCTCTCCTAGCGTGGGCGGCATGGAACCAGTCGCGCTCGTGACCGGTGGGGGCCGTGGCATCGGCGCCGCCACCGCAAGGGAACTCGCCCGCCGCGGATACCGCGTGGTCGTCAACTACCACCGCGACCGGGCGTCGGCGGAGGCCGTCGCCGCGGAGACGGGCGGGACGGCGATCCGCGCCGACGTCCGGGACCCGGCCGAGGTGGCGGCGCTCGTGGCCGCGTGCGGGCCGGTCACCGCCCTGGTGTGCAACGCGAACATCGATCCGTCGTTCGGGCCGGTGCGGTCGCTGCCGTGGGAGGCGTTCATCGCGAAGGTGGAGGGCGAGCTGGCCGCCGCGTACCACGTGACCCAGGCCGTCCTGCCGGACATGCCGGAGCACGGGCGGATCGTCTACGTGTCGAGCCTCAGCGCCGACCTCACGCGGCCGATGACCGGCGCGCACACGACGGCGAAGGCGGCGCTGGACGCGTTCGCGCGGCATGTGGCGGCGGAGGCGAGCCCGGTGGCGGTCAACGTGGTCGCGCCTGCGGCGGTGCGCACCGAGGGGTCGTCGGCCGCGCGGACGCCGGAGGTCGAGGCGGCGCTGGCCGGGCGGTCCGTGCTGGGGCGGATGGTGGAGCCGGACGACGTGGCGGCGGTGATCGCCGCGGTGGCGGACGGGTCGCTGCCCGCGGTGGCGGGCGCGCGCATCCCGGTCGACGCGGGGTTCCGGGTGCTCGCGGCGCCGTGAGCAGGCTCCGCGGGGGCGGCGGGCGCGAGGGCGGCGGGTGCGGCGGTCAGGGTTGGAGTTCGCTGGTGAGGAGCCGGGCGAAGTCGGTCTCGAAGGTCTCGTAGCCGCCGCGGAGGGCGTCGCCGGGCCAGCCGGGCGGGAGGAGCTCGGGCGGCAGGATCGGGTCGCGGAGCAGGTGGCGGAGGGCGGCGGCCGCGAGGGTGAAGCGCTCGGCGATGCCGTCGGCGCCGGCGAGGGCGGCGCGGAGCGCCTCGGCGGTGGCGGCCCAGCCGTCGAGGTCCCAGAGGGTCCGGGCGAGGGCGGCGGGGTCCTGCTCGGGGCGGCCTTCGAGGAAGGTGCACTGGCGGACGACGGTGCCGGGGCGGGGCCGGTCGAGGTTGGCGGGGCGCAGCCAGGTGCCCTCGCGCAGCTCGGCGAGGCGGAGCGCGGACATGGCCTGCCGGAGCGCGGCGCGGTCGGCGGCGGGGCGGCGCTCGGCGGTGATGACGGCGATCTCCCAGGCGCCGTCCCAGGGGCGGGTGCGGGGGCGGCGGCTCTCGTCCTGGCGGGCCTGGCGCTCCAGGAGCCGGTCGGTGAGGGCGTACCGGCCGTCGGTCTGGACGAGGTCGCCGGAGGTGACCATGCGGGAGAGCGCGACGCGGACGGTGCCCTCGGCGATGCCGAACAGGTCGCCGACGCGGACGAGGTGGCGGGCGGCGAGGCGGGGCGGGTGGACGCCCAGCAGGGTGCTCAGCACGACGGAGCGTGCCGTGAGCGGGCGGATGTTCAGCGTGTCCATGGCTGCTGCGGACTTTAGCCGGTGCGGGCCCGGCGGAGCGGGCGGTCCGGGTGCGGCCGCCGGTGAGATTACAGTCTTCCATCACGTGAAATGGAAGCGTAATGTCCGGGGCATGGCCTCTTACCTGATCGAGCCGTTCGACCGGCTCCCCTTCGGCGGCGCGGACAAGGCCCGCCGGTACGCGACGGAGCGCTACCAGGGGGCGGCGGGCCTCAACTGGTACGACTGCGACCCGACGCTGCGGTTCCTGATGCGGCGCCACCTCGCCGACGGCTTCGGCTGGGCCGAGCCCCGGCTCCGCGAGCTGGGCGCGCTCATGGGCGGCCCGGTCAACGCGTGGGCGGAGGAGACCGACCGGAACCCGCCGCGGCTGGAGAAGTACGACCGGTGGGGGCGCGACGTCAGCGAGGTCGTCATGCCGGGGTCGTTCGAGGCGGCCCGGCGGGAGCTGGTGGCGACGTCGTTCACCCGGCCCGCCTTCGTCGCGGAGGCGAAGGCGAACGGCGTGGACCCGGCGCCGCTCGGCGTCGCCTGGAGCTACCTGCTCGACCAGGCCGACATCGGCATGGCGTGCGCGCTCGGCACCGGCGGCGACATGGTCGTAGGGCTCACCGAGCTGTTCGCGCCGGACGAGGTGAAGGAGCGCGTCCGCGCGCTGTTCGCCGAGGGCGCGTTCTCCGGCGAGGCGGCGCAGATGCTCACCGAGCGGTCGGGCGGCTCCGACCTCGGGGCGCTGGAGTCGACGGCGACGCGGGACGGCGACGCGTGGCGTCTCAACGGGTTCAAGTGGTTCGCGTCGAACGCCAACGGGTCGGCGTTCGTCGTCCTCGCCAAGCCCGAGGGCGCGGTGGACGGGGTGCGCGGTATCGCGCCGTTCCTGGTGCTGCGGGAGCGGCGGGACGGGACGCGCAACGGGGTGCGGATCCGCCGGCTGAAGGACAAGCTCGGCACCCGGTCGGTGGCGTCGGCGGAGATCGAGTTCACGGACGCGGAGGCGTTCCTGCTGGCTCCGGCGTCGAGCGCGGGCGAGGGCGGGGACGGCAAGGGCCTCGCGCGGATGATGGAGCTGACGAACGGCGCCCGGCTCGGCATCGCGATGATGGGGCTCGGCTGCGCGCGCCGGTCGCTGGTGGAGTCGCTCTGCTACACGCGGGCGCGGGAGGCGTTCGGGGCGTCGTTGGACGAGCAGCCGCTGATGCGCCGCAAGCTCGCCGAGATGATCGTCGAGACCGAGGCCGTCCAGGCGCTGGTGTTCGACGGGTACCTCGGGCGACCGAGGCTGCGGGTCGGGGCGGCGCTGGTGAAGCTGCGCGCGGCGCGGCTCGGCGTGACCGCGGCGAGCGACGCGATCGAGATCCACGGCGGCAACGGGTACATCGAGCAGTGGCCGGTCGCCCGCATCCTGCGGGATGCGCAGGTCAACCCGATCTGGGAGGGCGGCGACAACATCCTCTGCCTGGACGTCCGCCGCGCCATCGAACGCGACGACGCGCACGAGCCGTTCATCGACCGGCTCACCGAGGCCGTCGCGAGCGCCCCCGGCGGCGACGACGCGACCGCCGAGCTGGTGAACGCGCGGATCGGGCACCTCCGCGAGGCGATCGGGAAGTGGCGCGGCCTCGACCGGGCGACGGCGGAGGCGCGCCTGTACCCGCTCGCCCAGTACATGGCCGACGTGTACGCGGCGGCGCTGCTGCTGGAGCAGGCCGGCTGGGAGCGCGCCGACTCGGGCGCCGACCGCAAGGCGCTCGTCGCGCGCCTCTACGCTCGGAGGCACCTCGCCGACGCGGGCCCGCTGCGGGCGATCGACGCGCCGGCGGAGGACCTCGAACGCTTCAAGGACCTGGCGGACGGCGCGTTCGTCCGCGTGGAGGAGTGACATGCGCGTCAGGAGCGAGCGCCGCGGGCCCGTGACGACCGTGATCATGTCCCGTCCGGAGGCGCGCAACGCCGTGGACGGGGCGGTGGCGGACGGGCTCGCGGCGGCGTTCCGGGCGTTCGACGCCGACCCGGACGCGAGCGTCGCCGTCCTGTGGGGCGAGGGCGGGACGTTCTGCGCGGGCGCCGACCTGAAGTCGATCGGCACGGAGCGGAGCCCGCGCGTGGACGCGCCGCCCGCCGACGGCCCGCTCGGCTGCACGCGGATGCGGCTGTCGAAGCCGGTGGTCGCGGCCGTCGCGGGGCACGCGGTCGCGGGCGGCATGGAGCTGGCGCTCTGGTGCGACCTGCGGGTCGTCGAGGAGGACGCGACGTTCGGCGTGTACTGCCGCCGCTGGGGCGTCCCGCTGGTGGACGGCGGGACGGTCCGGCTGCCGCGGCTGATCGGGACGAGCCGCGCCATGGACCTGATCCTCACGGGCCGTCCGGTCGGCGCGCGGGAGGCGTTCGACATCGGCCTCGCGAACCGGCTCGTCCCGCCGGGGACGTCCCGGGAGGCGGCGGAGGAGCTGGCGGCGGACCTCGCCCGCTTCCCGCAGGCGTGCCTGCGCAACGACCGCATGTCCGTCCTGGACGCGGAGGGCCTGCCGGAGGAGGAGGCGCTCGCCGTCGAGTACCGGCACGGCCTCGGCTCCCTGCGGGACGCGCTCGACGGCGCCGGGAGGTTCACCGCGGGCCACGGCCGCCACGGGGATTTCGGCGACCTGGGCTGACGGCGCTCGCACCGCCGCGCCCGCCCGCCGCGCCCGCCGCGGGACGGGCGGGAGGCGGGCGCGAAGGCCGCCGCGGAATGCCCGGATCGCTCTATCATGTCGGCCGGTGGACAGCCGGTTGAAGAGCCTGGGCGCGCACGACCCCGCGCGGGTGGGACCGTACCGGTTGCTGGCGGTGCTCGGCAGCGGCGGGATGGGCCGCGTCTACCTGGGGCGGTCTCCGGGGGCGCGGGCCGCGGCCGTCAAGGTGGTGCGTCCCGAGCTGTCCGGCGACCCGGCGTTCCTGGCGCGGTTCCAGCGCGAGGTGGCGGCGGCTCGCGCGGTCGGCGGCGCCTTCACCTCGCCCGTCCTGGACGCCGACCCCTCGGCGGATCCGCCGTGGCTGGCCACCGCGTTCGTCGCCGGGCCCTCGCTGAGCGACGCGGTGCGGGCGCACGGCCCGCTGGAAGAGCCGGTCGTGCGCGTCCTCGGCGCCGCGCTCGCCGAGGCGCTGGCGGCGGTGCACGCGGCGGGGCTCGTCCACCGCGACCTCAAGCCCGCGAACGTACTGCTCGCCGCCGACGGCCCCCGGGTCATCGACTTCGGGATCAGCCGGGCGCTGGACGGCACGGCGGTCACCCGCAGCGGCGCGCTGGTCGGGTCCCCGGCGTTCATGGCGCCTGAGCAGGTCGCCTCGGGACGCCGCGCGGGGCCCGCCGCCGACGTGTTCGCGCTGGGCGGCGTGCTCGTGCACGCCGCGACCGGCACGCCGCCGTTCGGCACCGGGGCGGTCCCGGCCGTGCTCGCCCGCGTCGTCGGGGCGGACCCGCGACTGGACGGCGTGCCGGACGGCCTGCGGCCCCTGGTGGCCGCGTGCCTGGACAAGGATCCCGGCCGGCGCCCGTCCCCGGAGGAACTGGTCGAGCGGCTCGGCGGGGCCGATCCGGGGGAGTGGTGGCCCGCGCCGGTCCGCGCGGAGATCGCCGCGCGCGCGGGCGAGGCGTCCGCCCTGCTCGCCGCGCCGCCCCTCGTCCCGCCCATCCCGGACGGGATCCCGACGCACCCGGGGGCGGCCGAAGACGACGCGCCGACGGTGCGCGAGCCGTCGCCGACGCGCATTCTGACCGGCCCTCCCGGCCGCCGCCGCTTCCTGGTCGCGGCCGGTGCCGCCGCGGGGGCCACCGCGGCGGCGGGCGTCACCGGATGGCTGCTGCACGACCGCGACTCCGACCGGCCGCACGGCCCGCGCTCCGCGACCGTCGGCGCGCCCCAGGGACCGCGCCCGCTCTGGACCTACACCCCGGCGCTGGACGACCTGGTGCCGAACCCGCCGACCGTCGTGCGCGGCGGCACGGTCCTGCTCGGCGAGACGTCCGGGCTCACGTGCCTGGACGCCGCCACAGGCGCCCGGCGATGGGCGGTCCGCGTGGACGCTGGATTCGACCACGTCGAGGTCTCCGGCGACACGGTGTACGGCCGGGCACGCGACGGCGAGCTGTTCGCGTTCGAGGCCGCCACCGGCGAGCGCCGGTGGCGGGTCGCCGGAGACCGCCTTCCCCTGCGTCCCGACGACGACGTGGCCGGGGTCGCGGGCACGCTCATGATCGGCCGCCGGTACCCCACGGGCGAGGGCCCGGCGTCCGTCCGGGCGTTCGAGGTGCCGGGCGGGCGGACGCGGTGGCGGCTGGAGGTGGCGTCCCGGCTCATGCCCGTGCTGGTGGCGGGCCGCCTGCTGGCGGCCGGGAAGGGCGCCGTGCTGGCGGTCGACGCGGCGACGGGGCGGCGGATGTGGCGGACGCCGCTGGCCGAGGACCCGCCGTCCCTCCAGGTGTCCGAGTCGGCCGTGCTGGTCCCCGGAGCCGGCACGCTCACGGCGTTCGCGAGCGGCACCGGAGCGCGGCTGTGGACCGCCGGAGGGTTGGGCCGGCTCCTGCCGACCGTCCTCGCGGCCGCCGGGAACCTGGTGTGCGTCGCCGACGGCCCCACCGCGATCGGCCTGGACGCGCGCACGGGGAGCGTCCGGTGGCGCACCCGGCTGCCCGCCGCCCCGGCCGCCGCGACGCCGCCGTGGTCCCCGGCGCTGGTCGCCGTGCCGCTCGCCCCCGATGACGCGCAGGCCCGGGCCGGCGCCGGCGCCGGGCTGGCGGCGCTGGACCCGGGCGGCGGCCGCGTCCGCTGGACGTACCGCGTCCCCAACGACGCCGTGACCGAGTGGGACGTGCGGACCGACGGCGCTCGCGTGTACGCCTTCGACGGCAGGCGGCTGCTGGTGTTCCGAGGATGACGGCCGACGCGGAGAGGACCGGAGTGCGGAGAGGACCGGAGTGGAGATGACGGAACCGCTGCGCCCCGAGGACCCGGAGACGCTCGGGCCGCACCGCCTCGTCGGGCGGCTGGGGCAGGGCGGGATGGGGCGGGTCTACCTCGCGCGCTCCCGCGCCGGGCGGCTGCTCGCGGTGAAGGCCGTCCACGCCGAGTACGCCGACGACCCGGCGTTCCGCGCGCGGTTCCGGCGGGAGATCGACGCCGCGCGGCGGGTGGCGGGGGCCTTCACCGCGCCCGTCGTCGACGCCGACCCGGACGGATCGCCGCCGTGGCTCGCCACCGCGTACGTGCCCGGCCCGTCGCTGCGGGACGCGGTGCTGCGGCACGGCCCGCTGCCGGAGGGCACGGTCCGCGCGCTCGGGGCCGGGCTCGCCGAGGCGCTGGCCGCCGTGCACGCGCCGGGGCTCGTGCACCGCGACCTCAAGCCGTCGAACGTCCTGCTGGCGGCCGACGGGCCGCGGCTGATCGACTTCGGCGTCAGCCGGGCGGTGGACGACGCGGCGCTGACGGCCGCCGGGGCGGTCGTCGGCTCGGCCGGGTACCTCTCGCCCGAGCAGGCCGCCGCGGACGAGGCGGGCCCGGCGTCCGACGTGTTCTCGCTCGGCGCGACCCTCGCCTTCGCCGCGACCGGCCGCCCGCCGTTCGGCGACGCCCGCCTGGAGGTGCTGCTCTACCGGGTCGGCCACGAGGACCCCGACCTGGCCGGGCTGCCGGGACCCCTCCGCGACGTCCTGGCCGCCTGCCTGCAACGCGATCCGGCGCGGCGGCCGCCTATCGGCCGGCTGCCCGCGCTGTTCCTCCCCGAACCCGGCGCCGCCCCGGCTCCGGCTCCGGCGCGGCACTGGTTGCCGGACCCGGTCGCGGCCGAGGTGGCGGAGTGGACCGCCAACGCCGCGAACGCCGGGGACGGCACGTCCGGTGGCGGAGGGATCGGCCGCCGGTGGCTGCTGGCGGGGCTGGCGGCCGCCGGGGTCGCGGCGGTGGCGGGCGGCGTGATCGCCTTCGCGTCCCGCGGCGACTCCAAGCCCCGGCCCCGGCCGTCGGCCGAGCCGAAGGTCACCCCGCGCCGGCTCTGGAGCGCGCGGGCCGAGAACCCGGACGGCCTGGCGATCGCGGACGGCCTGGTGCTCTACGCCACCGGCGCGTTCTCCGCGGACCTCGTCGCGCTCGACCTGAGCACGGGACGGCGGCGGTGGCGCAAGGGCGGGCTGCTGTTCGCCGACCAGCCCGGCGGGGAGTGGGCCCGGCCGCCCGTCGCGGCGTCCGGCAGTGCCCTGTACGCCGCGCTGGGGTCGCTCGACGACGGCGCTCCGATGCGCGCCCTCGACCCGGCCACCGGCGCCGTCCGGGCGACGATCGAGCTGCCCGGCGACCTCGGACCGGGCCTCGTGTGGGGAGCGCAGGGACCGGTGGTCTTCTGCAGGTCCTCCGGCGCCGCCCGCGCTCTGATCGCGGTCGACGCGGCGTCCCGGAAGGTCCTCTGGTCGTACCAGGGGCAGAGCGCGATGGACGAGATGATCACCGTCCCGCCCGCCGGGGGCCTGGTGTTCCGGACCGAGCGGTCCGGGACCGTGCACGCCCACGCGGTCGCGGACGGCACCGAGCGCTGGCAGGCCCCGACCGACACGGCCGCCGGCGGTCGGCCGGTGATCGCGGCCGGGGACGCCGTGTACGTGTCAGGCGGCTACCTGTACGCGCTGGACGCCGCGACCGGGCGCCGGCGCTGGGCGTTCGCCACCGGGACGGACGGGCGTGCCGCCGTCCGGGGCGGCGACGTCTTCGTCACGCTGCCCCGCCTCACCGCGCTCGACGCGCGCACCGGCGCGCCGCGCTGGCAGGTGGAGGCGGGCGGGACGCTCGGGCGCCTCGCGATCTGCGAGGACCTGCTGCTCGCCGTGGACCTTGACAGGGAGCACCCTGCCGTGCACGGCTGGGAGGCGGGCACGGGGAAGCGGCGCTGGGAGTATCCGCTCCCCGCGGACGAGGGCGGGAACCCCTACCGCTCCGTCGAGACCGCCGGAGACGTGTTCGCGATCCGCCACGGTTCGGCGATCGACGCCTTCCAGGTCACCTGACCCGGCGCCGCCCCGGGAGTAACCCTGCACTTACGGTCCGGGGCGCGCCGTTCTAAGCTCGACACCGACGACCCGAAGGAGCGGTATGACCCTGAGCGTGGACGAGGCGGGCTGGGCGCTCGCCGACCCGAAGGCGTACGCCGACGAGGCCCGGCTGCACGAGGCGCTCGCGCTGCTGCGGCGGGAGTCGCCGGTGCGGTGGGTGGACGCGCCGGACTACAACCCGTTCTGGGCGATCACGAAGCACGCCGACGTGCTGGAGATCGAGCGGAACCACGAGATCTTCCTGAACGCCCCGCGCCCGCTGCTCGGCACCGCCGAGTTCGACGAGCTGAACCGGGAGCGCGCGGAGCAGGGCATCGCGCTGCGCACGCTGATCCACATGGACGACCCCGACCACCGGGTGATCCGGGCGATCGGCGCGGACTGGTTCCGGCCGCGCGCGATGCGGGCGCTCGAACCGCGCGTGAAGGAGCTGGCGAAGCGGTACGTCGACCGGATGGTGGAGCTCGGCGGCGAGTGCGACTTCGCCCGGCAGGTCGCGGTGCACTTCCCGCTGTACGTCATCCTGTCGCTGCTCGGCCTGCCGGAGAGCGACTTCGACCGGATGCTGAAGCTGACGCAGGAGCTGTTCGGCGGGGACGACGACGAGCTGCAGCGCGGCCAGACGAACGAGGAGAAGCTGCAGGTCCTGCTGGACTTCTTCGCCTACTTCCAGGGGCTGACGGAGGAGCGCCGCAAGCACCCGACCGACGACCTGGCGTCCGCCATCGCGAACGCGCGGATCGACGGGGAGCCGCTGAACGACTTCGACACCGCGTCCTACTACGTCATCATCGCGACGGCCGGGCACGACACGACCAGCGCGACGATCGCGGGCGGCCTCCAGGCCCTCATCGAGCACCCCGAGCAGCGCAAGCGGCTCGCGGACGACCCGGGCCTGATGCCCCTCGCCGTGGACGAGATGATCCGCTGGGTCACCCCGGTGAAGGAGTTCATGCGCACCGCGACCCGCGACTACGACCTGCGCGGCGTGACGATCCGGGAGGGCGACGCGGTGCTGCTGTCCTACCCGTCGGCGAACCGCGACGAGGACGTGTTCGACGACCCGTTCTCCTTCGACGTCGGGCGCGACCCGAACAAGCACCTGGCGTTCGGGTTCGGCGTGCACTACTGCCTGGGCGCGGCGCTGGCCCGCATCGAGGTCCGCGCCTTCTTCGAGGAGCTGCTGCCGCGGCTGCGCTCGATCGAGCTCGCGGGTCCGGCCGAGAGCATCGCGACCACGTTCGTCGGCGGGCTGAAGCGGCTGCCCGTCCGCTACTCGCTGGACTGACGCGCCCGCCTCCCCGCCGCCCGCCCGGCACCGCCCGCCCGGCACCGCCCGCCGCCCGGCACCGGCCGCCCGACACCCGCCGTCCTGACAGGAGAGCCCCAGTGCAGATCGACGCCGCGGTGCTGCGCGCCGCAGACGCCCCCTACACGATCGAGCGCGTCGAGCTCGCCGACCCCGGTCCCGGCGAGATCGTCGTCCGGATCGCGGGCGTCGGGATGTGCCACACCGACCTGCTCGGGCGGGTGCCGGGCGACCTGGTCGCGAAGCCGGTGATCCTCGGGCACGAGGGGTCCGGCGTGGTCGAGGCGGTGGGGCCGGACGTCACCGGCGTCACCGAAGGCGACCACGTGGTCATGTCGTTCGACTCGTGCGGGTCCTGCGCGAACTGCCGCGACGCGGTGCCCGGCGCCTGCCCGCAGATGGCCGCGCTGAACATGATCGCGGTCCCGCTGGACGGGCGGCCCCGCGCCACCGACGCCGGCGGGAACGCGGTCGGCAACCGGTGGTTCGGGCAGTCGTCGTTCGCGTCGCACGCCCTCGGCACCGTGCGGAACGTCGTCCCGGTGACCAAGGACGTGCCGATCGAGAGGCTCGGGCCGCTCGGCTGCGGCGTGCAGACCGGCGCCGCGTCCGTGCTGATCTCCCTCGGCGTCCGGGCCGGCGACAGCATCGCGGTGTTCGGCGCGGGCGCGGTCGGGCTCGCCGCCGTGATGGCCGCGAAGGTCGCGGGCGCCACCACGATCGTCGCGGTCGACCTGAACGGCGCGCGCCTCGACCTGGCCCGCGAGCTCGGCGCCACCCACACGGTCGACGGCGCGGACGACGACATCGCCGGCCGGATCCGGGCGCTGTCGGGCGGCGAGGGCGTGCAGTACTCGTTCGACACGACCGCCGTCCCGTCCGTGGTGTCGGCGGCCGTCGCGTCGCTGCGCACCACCGGCGTCTGCGGCCTCGTCGGCGTCGGCTCCGAGGAGTACCGGCTCGACCCGAACCTGCTGCTCATGGGCCGGACGGTCAAGGGCATCATCGAGGGCGACGCCGTCCCGCACACCTTCATCCCGAAGATGATCGACCTGTGGCGCAGGGACCTGTTCCCCTTCGACCGCCTCATCGCGACCTACCCGCTCGACCGGATCAACGAGGCCGAGGCGGACGCCGCGTCCGGGAAGGTCGTCAAGCCCGTCCTCCTGCCCGGCTGAGCCGCGAGCCGCTGCGGCCCGCCGCGGGTCGCAGCGGGCCGCAGCGGGTCACCGCACGCGGTGGAGGAGGTCGCGGCCGGAGGCGAGCCGGCGGCAGTTCTCCGCCGCGACCTCGAAGTACCGGTCCCACGTCTCGCCGGTGAGCCACGCGACGTGCGGCATCACGACGACGTTGTCGAGCGCGAGCAGCGGGTTCCCCGGATCGACCGGCTCGCGCTCGAAGACGTCCAGGCCGGCGCCGCCGAGCCGGCCGGACTCCAGCGCCGCGACCAGCGCCGATTCGTCGATCACCGCGCCGCGCGCCGTGTTCACCACGACCGCGCCGGGCGGCAGCAGCGCGAGCCGCTCGGCGTCCAGCAGGTGGTGCGTCTCGTCGGTCAGCGGGATGTGCACCGACAGGACGTCGCTCGCCCGCAGCAGGTCGTCCAGCTCCCGCCAGGCCGGGTCGTCGCGGCGCGGGCGCCGCGAGGTGTACAGGACGCGGGCGCCGACCGCCTCCAGCATCCCGCGCAGCAGCCCCGCGATCTCGCCGCCGCCGAGCAGCCCGACCGTCCGGCCCCGCAGCTCCCCGCCGGCCAGCGACCGGTCGGCGGGCCAGCCCTCGCCGCGCCGCGTCCGCGCGTCGAACGCGACCAGCTTGCGCAGCGCCGCGAGCGCCAGCAGCAGGCTCGTCTCCGCGACGGCCTGCGCGTTGCGGCCCGGCATGTTCGCGACGGCGATCCCGCGCTCGGCGGCGGCGTCCAGGTCGATGGTGTTCACCCCGGTGCCGAGCTTCTGGACCAGCCGCAGCTTCGGCGCCCGGTCCATGTCGGCGGCGGTCAGCGGCCGCAGCACGTGCCAGATCACCTCGGTGTCCGGCAGCAGCGCGTGGAAGCGGGCGTCGTCCTGCTCGGAGCAGGAGACGATGTCCAGGCCGGGCTCGGTGTGGTCCATGTCGTAGTGCAGCAGCACCCGCATCCTGGTCCCTCTCGGTCGGTTCACGTTCGCTGAACCCGGCGGTCGCGGCCGGTGTCCCGCGGCTATCTTTCCGATCGTGGCGCATGCCGCGAGCCCGGGAAGGGCCGCCCCCGGCGGCCGCGCGGGCGGTGGTTGATCCGCGACGCCCCGGAAAGGGAACCGATATGACGGCATCCTGGCTTCCCGACCTGCCGATCGTCCAGGCGCCGATGGCGGGCGGCCCGTCCACGCCGGAGCTCGCCGCGGCCGTGTCGGACGCGGGCGGCCTCGGCTTCCTCGGCGCCGGCTACAAGACGGCGGACGCCGTGCGCGCCGACATCGACCGGACGCGGGCGCTGACGTCCCGCCCGTTCGGCGTCAACGTCTTCATGCCGTCGCACGACGACGTCGACCCCGCCGCCGTCGCCGCCTACCGGGACGCCCTCGCTCCCGAGGCGCGGCGGCTCGGCGTCGACCCCGGCACCCCGGGGGCCCGCGACGACGCCTACGACGCCAAGATCGCCGTCCTGCTGGCGGACCCGCCCGCCGTCGTGAGCTTCACGTTCGGCTGCCCGGACGCCGCCGTCGTCCGCGCCTTCCAGGAGCGCGGCACCACCGTCGTCGTCACCGTGACCACCGCCGAGGAGGCCCGGCTGGCGTCCGCCGCCGACGCGCTGTGCGCGCAGGGCACCGAGGCGGGCGGGCACCGCGGCTCGTTCACCAACACCTTCGACGGCGCGCTCCCGCTCCGCGACCTGCTCCGCGACGTCCTCGCGGTCACGGACCTCCCCGTCATCGCCGCCGGCGGCCTCGGCACGCCGGACGACGTCGCCGGCGTCCTCGCCCTCGGCGCCGTCGCCGCCCAGCTCGGCACGGTGTTCCTGCGCTGCCCGGAGAGCGGCGCGAGCGCCGTGCACAAGGCCGCGCTCGCCGACCCGCGCTTCACGTCCACCGCGATGACCAGGGCGTTCAGCGGACGTCCCGCGCGCGGCCTGGTCAACCGCTTCCTCGCCGAGCACTCCGCCGACGCGCCCGCCGCCTACCCGGACGTCCACTACGTGACGTCGCCGCTGCGCAAGGCCGCCGCCGCGCAGGGCGACCCGGACATCCCCAACCTCTGGGCCGGCACCGCCTTCCGCGCCGCCGCCGAGACCCCGGCCGCCGACCTCGTCCGGCACCTGGCGTCCCGCCTCT
The DNA here is from genome assembly GCF_014706005.1 of Actinomadura sp. RB99. Lineage (NCBI taxonomy): Bacteria > Bacillati > Actinomycetota > Actinomycetes > Streptosporangiales > Thermomonosporaceae > Actinomadura > Actinomadura sp. RB99. Next base: position 40,264 of record NZ_JABMCA010000047.1, read on the forward strand.
GACCCGCGCTTCGCGTCCGGCCCCCGACCCGCGCCTCCTCGCGGCCGGGCCCGGCCCGGCGGGGCCGCGCCCGGCGGGGCCGTGTCAGCCGACGGGGTCGTCCCGCAGGCCGCGCGGGTGGCAGGCCACGTGCCGCCCGTCGCCGGTCAGCCGGGCCGGGCGGACGAGGTGGTCGGTGCCGTAGCCGCGGCGCTGCTGGTAGACCCAGAAGGCGGCGCGGGCCCGGCCCGTCCAGCGATCGAAGATCATGACCTCGCGGGTGCCGGCGAGGTGCAGCGCCGCCGTTGGAGATTCCCTCCGGCGGGGGAGGCGGGTCGTGCCGGTGGGGGAGGTGTGGCCGGGGCGTGCGCGCGATCTTCGAAGCATGACCGAATCCGCTGTTGCCGCCGTGCGCCCCGGGCGGCTGCGGGCCGCGTGGGCCTCCGCGCACGCGCCCGTCCCCGGGGTGCCGCGCTGGGCGCGGGCCGCCGCGCTGACCGTCCCGCTCGTCGTGCTGCCGTCCAGCCTGTGGCGGATCGCGGGCGTCGCCCTGCACCTGCCGATCGTCCGGCACACGGGAGGCGACGAGAGCGGCAACCTGCCGTCCTGGCTGCCGATCGAGCTGTACGTCGTGCTGCTGTCGATCCTCTCCGAGCTGCTGGCGTTCACCGCCGTCGGGCTCGTGTCGACGTGGGGCGAGGTGTTCCCGAAATGGGTGCCGTTCCTGCGCGGACGGCGCGTGCCGACGCTCGCCGCGGTCGTCCCGGGCGCGATCGGCGCCACCGTCCTGACATGCCTGTGGACGTGGGTGTTCGTGATGCTGGCGTTCGGCCGCAACATCGCGGGCGACCGGCTCACCGCCGACTCGCCGCTCAACGCCGACACCTGGCAGGGCGCCTTGGTCGTCGTCTCCTACGTCCCGCTGGTCGCCTGGGGGCCGCTGCTCGCGGCGGTCACGTTCGCGTACCACCGGCGCCGCGCCCACGGCGCCTGAGGCACCGGACCGGCGCTGGTCAGCGCGGTTGCCGGGCGCGGAGCAGCAGGTTCTGGAGGGCGCCGAGCTCGTCCTCGCCGAGGCCGCCCAGGGGCGAGTCCTTCGAGAGCAGTTCGAGCAGGCGCGCGCGCAGTTCGGTGCCGTCCGCGGTCAGGACGAGCTCCTTGGCGCGGCGGTCCTGCGGGTGGGGGCGGCGCTCGACCAGGCCGCGCTTCTCCAGCTTGTCGACGACGAACGTGGCGTTGGACGGCTCGCAGCTCATCCGTTCGGCGAGGTCGCGCATCGTCATCGGCCCGGTCAGCTCGCGCAGCGCGGTGGCCTGGGGGCCGGTGAGCCCGAGCGTCGTGGCGCGCTCGCGGACGTGCTCCTCGATCTGCCGGGACAGCCCGGTCACCAGCCCGCACAGCTCCCGCTCGGCGGTGGCGGCGAACTCCGGATCGGTGCTCATGGCCCGAGCTTACATCAAGCTGCAATGGTTGCAGCTTGAATAGTTCTAGTTGTAAGTTTCCCGTCGTGCGGCGGCCGCAGGGCGCGGCCGTCCCGAAGGGAGACACCCATGCCCAGCACCCCCGGCACGCCCGACGCGGGCACCCGGAACCGGTTCGCCGCCGAGGCGGGCGCCAGGACGATCCGGCTCGGCGACCTGGCGATCACCTACGTCCCGGACGGCGCCGTCGAGCTGAAGCCCCGCGCCTGGTTTCCCGGTACCACCGACGCGTTCTGGGCCGAACGCCCCGAGTACCTCAACGCGGCGGGCAACCTCGTCGCGAGCATCGGCGGCCTGCTGGTCGAGCACGGCGACCGCGCCCTGCTGATCGACGCCGGCGTCGGCCCGCTCGCCTGGCCGGACGCCCCGGACCGGCCGATCGGCGCCCTGCGCGGCGGCGCGCTGCCCGCGAGCCTCGCCGGGCTCGGCCGCGGCCCCGCCGCGATCGAGGCCGTCGCCATCACCCACCTGCACGTCGACCACACCGGCTGGCTGGCGCCCGCCGCCGGCGGCCCGTCGCCGCTCGCCGGCGCGGAGGTACTGGTCAGCGCGTCCGAGTGGGAGCACCGCGCGCTGTCCGACACCGACCCCGCCGTCCTCGACGGCTTCGCCGCGCGGGTCCGGACGACCGCCGACGGCGAGGAGATCTTCCCCGGCGTGCGGGTCCGGACGACGGCCGGCCACACCGCCGGGCACACCGTCTACGAGATCGCCTCGGGCGGGCGGCGGCTCCTCGCGTTCGGCGACGCGCTGCACTCGCCCGTCCAGGTGGACCACCCGGAGATCTCCGCCGTGGTCGACCACGACCCGGAACTGTCCGCCGACGTCCGCCGGAGCCTCATCGCCGAGCTCGCCGACCCGGACACGATCGGCTTCGGCGTCCACTTCGGCGACGTCCAGTTCGGGCGCGCCGTCCCCGGTACTCCCGGCTGGCTCCCGGAGGACCGGTGACCGCGTCCGCCACCGCCCGCACGGGCCACTGGCCCGCCATCGTCGCCGCCGCGGCCGCCGCGACCGCGGCGGTGATGCCCGGGTTCACCGTCGGCGCGCTCGCCCCGTCGATGCAGCACGCCCTGCACACGAACCGGACCACGCTGGGGCTGGCGATGAGCGCCTTCTACGCGGCGAGCGCGCTCGGCTCGCCCGCCGCGAAGCGGCTGGCCGCGCGGCTGCCCGTCCCGGCGGCCCTGTCCGCGGCGGCGGCCGTCGCGTCGCTGTCGATGCTGGCCCTCTCCCGCGCCGGGCACGTCGCCGTCCTCTTCCCGGTGCTGGTCGCCGCCGGGTTCGCCAACGGGCTCGTCCAGCCCGCCGCCGGACGGCTCATCGCCGCCCGCGCCCCCGACCGCCGCCGCTCCCTCGCCGCCGGGACGATCGGCGCCGCGCTCGGCGCCGGCACGCTCGTCCCCGGCCTGCTCGTCGCGCTCGTCGTGCACCCGTACGGCTGGCGCGCCGCGATGGCGATCGCCGGGCTGCTGGCGCTCGTCCCCGTGGCGCTGGCCCCGCTGACCCGCACGCCCGCGGCCGGGCCCCGGCGCGCGGCGGCGGCGTCCGCGCCGATGCCGCGCGCCGTCCGGCGGACGCTGGTCCTGTGGGCGGTCGCGGCGGCCCTCTCCGCGACGGGGAACAACGCGGTGGCCTCGTACTTCGTGCAGCTCGGCGCGCACTCCGGGGTGCCGGACGGCCTCACCGGCGACCTCCTCGCGATGAGCGCGGTCATCGCGATCGCCGTGCGGCTGGCCGCCGGCGCGCTCGCCGACCGGGCGCCGCGCGGCGACCGGACGGTCATCGCGGTGATGATGCTGAGCGGCGCCGCCGGGCTCGCGCTCATCGCCGCCGGCTCCCCGGTCACGTTCCTCGCCGGGGCCGTCCTGGCGTTCTCCGCCGGATGGGGCTGGACGGGCCTGCTCCTGTCGGCGGCGCTCCGCCTCCTGCCGGACCGCGCGGAGAACGCGGGCCACACCGTCCAGGTCGGCGTCTACACCGGCGCGACGATCGCCCCGTTCACGTTCGGCGCCCTGTCGGCGTCGCTCGGCTTCGCGGCGGCGGCACTGCTCGCCGCCGCGGCCGCCCTCACCGCCGCGTCCCTCATGGCCGCGACCACCCGGCCCGCGCTGAGATGCGGCGAGTCGCCGTCATTGCGAGCCGCATGAGGTCAACGAGCGGGAAGGACCCGGCCCGTCACCGCGCCGAGCCCGAGGCGCGCGCCGCCCGGACCCGGCGCGGTGGCGGAGATCGTGACGGTGTCGCCGTCCTCCAGGAACGTCCGGGGCTCGCCGCCGACCTCGACCGGCTCCTTGCCGCCCCAGGTCAGCTCGATGAACGCGCCGCGCTGGTCCTTCTCCGGGCCGGACACCGTCCCGGACGCGAACAGGTCGCCGGTGCGGGACGAGGCGCCGTTCACCGTCATGTGCGCGAGCATCTGCGCGGGCGACCAGTACATCTCGCGGTACGGCGGCCGGGACACGACCTGCCCGTTCCACTCCACGACGAGGTCGAGGTCCAGGCCCCACGGGTTCTTCTCCCGCAGGTAGGGGAGCGGTTCCGGGTCCTGCGGCGGCGTCGGGACGCGGGCCGCCTCCAGCGCGAGCAGCGGCACCACCCACGGTGACACCGACGTCGCGAAGCTCTTGCCGAGGAACGGCCCGAGCGGCACGTACTCCCACGCCTGGACGTCGCGCGCCGACCAGTCGTTGACCAGCACGACCCCGAACACCCGCTCGGCGAACTCGTCCACGCCCACCGGCGCGCCGAGCGGCGAGCCGGTCCCGACGACGAACCCGACCTCCGCCTCGATGTCGAGGCGGCGGCACGGCCCGAACGTGGGCGCGGCCTCGTCCGGCGCCTTGCGCTGCCCGCTCGGCCGGACGATGCCGGTCCCGGACGGCACGACGGTGCCCGCGCGGCCGTGGTAGCCGACGGGCAGGTGCTTCCAGTTCGGCATCAGCGGCTCGGCGTCCGGCCGGAACAGCCGCCCGAGGTTGGACGCGTGGTGCTCGGAGGCGTAGAAGTCGACGTAGTCGGCGACCTCGAACGGCAGGTGCAGCGCCACCGCGTCCAGGGCGTGGACGGCGCCGTCCGGCAGGTCGTCCGCCACGGCGTCGATGACGTGCTCGCGGACCTCGACCCACCGCTCGTGGCCCTGCTCCATGAACGCGTTGAGCGACGGCCGGGCGAACACGCCGTCGCCGAGGACGGCGGCGAGGTCGACGACCGAGTCCGCCACCCGGACGCCGACGCGCGGCTCGCCGCCGGCCGGCGAGAACACCCCGTACGGCAGGTTGTCGAGCCCGTAGAGCGAACCGTCCGGGACCGAAATACGGGTCATGCGTCTTCCTTGAGCAGTGAGGAGGGGAGGAGGCCGAGGGCGGCGAGTTCGGTGAGCGGGTCGGTGATGCTGCACGTGCCGAACGACAGGAAGCGCGCGCGGGCGAAGGACGCCCGCGCCTCGCCGAGGCCGGCGACGCGGGCGGCGATGGACGCGGCGTCGCGGTCGGCGAGGACGGCGGCGACCTCGGCGGCGCCCGCGCCGTGCATCGCGACGTCGGTGGCGAGCAGCAGGTTGAGGAATCCGTGCTGGTGGAAGCCGGTCTCCGGGTCGGTGTTGCGGACCGGGTGGTGCAGCCCGGCGGTCGCCTTGAACGGGACGCCGGCGCGCACGGCGGCGAGGACCGCGGCGGCCAGCTCGTCCGGCGCCGGGTACAGGTTCGCGTGGACGCCGCCGGTGCGGAACTTCGCGCGGTGCCCGGCCTCGCCGAGCGCGGCGATGATCGCGGGACGGCGCTCGTCGCGCGGCACCTCCACGAACACCGGGACGTCGATGCGCTCCAGGCCGCACAGCAGGTCGGCCGCCGTCATCCCGGTCGGCACCGCCACCTCGACGGCGTGCACGGCGACCGGCAGGTCCGCGGCGGCCGCGACCGCCCGCGCGGCCTGCGCGGGCCCGTTCGGCGCGGTGATCGACAGGTCGAGCGGGTCGCCGGCGACCAGCGGGTACAGCTGGTCCAGCGCGGTCGCGGGCAGCACGAGCGGGCCGACGAGGGCGGCGTACGGGGCGGACCGGTGCCGGCGGTGGGCGGGGACGGCGTCGGCGAGCGGCGCGAGGCCGGGCGGGAACACGGCCGCGTCGTCGCACAGGCCGCGGGCGAAGGCGGGCACGTCGCTCATGGGGTCCGCCTTCCCGCCCAGGTCCACGCGTATGCGGGGTCCTCGCAGGCCAGGCCGCCCTCGCCGAGTTCGAGGGGGCGGAAGGTGTCGACCATGACGGCCAGCTCGTCGAAGAACTCGGTGCCGATGCTGCGCTCGTACGCGCCGGGCTGCGGGCCGTGCGCGAGGCCGCCGGGGTGGACCGAGACCGAGCCCTGCCCGATGCCGGAGCCCTTGCGCGCCTCGTAGTCGCCGCCGCAGTAGAACATGACCTCGTCGGAGTCGACGTTGGAGTGGTAGTACGGCACCGGGATGGACAGCGGGTGGTAGTCCACCTTGCGCGGCACGAAGTTGCAGACGACGAAGTTGGTGCCCTCGAACACCTGGTGCACAGGCGGCGGCTGGTGGACGCGGCCGGTGATGGGCTCGAAGTCGTGGACGCTGAACGTGAACGGGTAGAGGCAGCCGTCCCAGCCGACGACGTCGAACGGGTGGTTGGCGTAGGTGAACCGCGTCCCGCCGATGCCGCGGGAGGTGCGGTGCTTGACGAGGACCTCGACGTCGGTGCCGTCGGCGGTGAGGATCTCGCCGGGGCCGTGCAGGTCGCGCTCGCAGTAGGGGGCGTGCTCCAGGAACTGCCCGAACCGCGACAGGTACCGCTTGGGCGGCGCGACGTGGCCGGTGGCCTCGATGACGTAGGCGCGCAGCGGCTCGTCCCCGGCGGGCAGCCAGCGGTGCGTGGTGGAGGTGGGGATGACGACGTAGTCGCCCGGCCTGGCGTCGAGCGCGCCGAAGACGGTCTCGACGGTCGCGGCGCCGGACTCGACGTAGACGATCTCGTCGCCGGTGGCGTTGCGGTACAGCGGCGAGTCCGCCGCGGACACGACGTAGGAGAGCCGGACGTCGGCGTTGCCGAGCAGCAGCCGGCGGCCCGTGACGGCGTCGGTGCCCGCCCAGGTCTCCTTGGGGAACAGGTCGTGGAGCCGGAGGTGGCGCGGCTTGAGCGGCTGGTTCGGCGTGGTGGCCGGGTCGGGCACGTCCCAGGGCCGCGAGTCGACGATCGCGGAGGGGATCTCGCGGTGGTACAGCAGCGAGGAGTCGGCGGAGAAGCCCTCCTCGCCCATCAGCTCCTCGAAGTAGAGCCGGCCGGACGCGTCCCGGTGCCGGGTGTGCCGTTTCGGCGGCACGTCGCCGACCCGCCGGTAGTGCGCCATGATCCCTCGCCTCCCCGCAGATGATTAATGCGTTTACTATCTCTCCGCGACACTACGGCCCCCGGCGGGCAGAAGAAAGGCCCGGTTCCGGACACGGGGCGGAACGGGCCGGAGCGGACGGGAGCGGACCGGGAGGCGGGCGCGGCGGGTCAGCTCCGCTCGCGGACGTCGAACCGGTGCCGGCCCTCGATCAGCTTGTCCAGCAGCATCACCAGCATCCGCTGCTCGGTCTCGGTGAGCACGCCCGCCCACTGCCGCTCCCGCTCGTGCTGGCCCGCGAAGATCTCCAGCATCCGGCGGCGGCCGTCCTCGGTCAGCGACAGGATCACCGAGCGGCCGTCCCGCTCGCCCGGCGTGCGCACCATCATCCCGTCCGCCACCAGTGTCTTCGCCAGGTTGGACACGGCGGCGCGGCTCATCCCGGCGAGCGTGGCGGCGCGGCCCGGCTCCAGCGGCCCGGCGAGCCAGGTGACGAACAGCAGCCGGAACCCCGCCCAGGAGTGCCCGCGCGGCCGGTGCACCGTGGACTCCAGGTCGTAGGTGACGATGGCGGACGCCCGGTTCAGCGTCAGCAGCAGCCGGGTCGCGAGCCGGTCCGGGAAGCCGAACTCGTCCGCCAGCCGGCCTCCGGCGAGGTCGACGAACGACCAGAAGTCCAGGTCCTCGCGCTCGTCGTCCATGGTCGCCAGCCTAGCCCCGGCGGGCGGGCAAAGTGATTCACGGTTTGATCGGTCTGCGACGTGTCGGCGCGACGATCACGGGCAGGTCTCCCCGTGCACACGGCGAGTGGGGGGATCATGGCGACGGTCGCGGACCAGTTCATCCAGGTGCTCCGCCAGGCGGGCGTCCGGCGGATCTACGGCGTGGTGGGCGACAGCCTCAACCCGATCGTGGACGCGGTGCGCCGCACCGGCGGCGACATCGAGTGGGTGCACGTCCGCAACGAGGAGGCGGGCGCGTTCGCCGCCGCCGCCGAGGCGCAGACGACCGGGCGGCTCGCCGTCTGCGCGGGCAGTTGCGGCCCCGGCAACACCCACCTGATCCAGGGCCTGTACGACGCGCACCGGTCCGGCGCGCCCGTTCTCGCGCTGGCCTCGCAGATCCCGAGCACCCAGATCGGCAGCGGCTACTTCCAGGAGACGCACCCCGAGCGGCTGTTCACCGAGTGCAGCCACTACTGCGAGCTGATCAACGGGCCGGGGCAGATGCCGCGCATCCTGCGCACGGCGATCCAGCACGCGGTCGGCCTGGGCGGCGTCGCCGTCCTCGCGCTGTCCGGGGACGTCGCCAGCCAGGACGCCGAGAACCCGACCGGCGAGCACGACTTCCTCGTCCGCAAGGGCATCGTGAAGCCGCCCGCCGACCAGGTCGACCAGCTGGCCCACGCCCTCAACCGGGCGCGGAAGCCGATGCTGTTCTGCGGGTCGGGCGTGCAGAACGCGCATTCGGAGGTCATGCAGCTCGCGCACAAACTGCTGTCGCCGATCGGGCACGCGCTGCGCGGCAAGGAATGGATCCAGTACAACAATCCGTTCGACGTCGGAATGAGCGGGCTTCTCGGCTACGGCGCCTGCTACGAGGCGATGCAGGAGGCCGACCTCGTCCTCATGCTCGGCACGGACTTCCCCTACGATCCGTTCCTTCCGGGCCGCCACACCATCCAGGTCGACGACGATCCCGCCAAGCTGGGGCGCCGCACGCCGCTCACGCTCGCCGTCCACGGCGACGTCGGTGAGACGCTCCGCCTCGTCATGGACAAGGTCGAGCAGAAGCACGACCGGTCCTATCTCGACGAGATGCTGCGACGGCACACGCGCGCGCTGGAGGGCGTCGTCTCCGCCTATACGCGCGACATCGAGAAGCACATTCCGATCCATCCCGAATACGTGGCGGACGTCCTTGACGACCTCGCCGCCGACGACGCGATATTCACCGTCGACACCGGAATGTGCAACGTCTGGGTGGCCCGCTACATCACGCCGAACGGCCGCCGCCGCGTCATGGGCTCGTTCGTCCACGGCTCCATGGCGAACGCCCTGCCGCACGCGATCGGCGCCCAGTACGGCGCGCCCGGCCGCCAGGTCGTCTCGGTCTCCGGCGACGGCGGCCTCGGCATGCTGCTCGGCGAGCTGCTCACCGTGCGGCTGCACCGCATCCCCGTCAAGATCATCCTCTTCAACAACGCGTCGCTCGGGATGGTGCGGCTGGAGATGATGGTGGACGGCCTGCCGTCCTACGAGACCGACCACGAGGCCGTCGACTACGCCGCCATCGCGCAGGCCGCGGGCATCGAGGCGGCCCGCGTCGAGCGGCCCGCCGACGTCCGCGACGCGATGGCCGCCGCGCTCGCCGCGCCCGGCCCGTACCTGCTGGACGTCGTCACCGACCCGAACGCCCTGTCCATCCCGCCGCACATCACCCCGCAGCAGGTGAAGGGCTTCGCGCTCGCCGCCGGCAAGACCGTCCTCACCGGCGGCGTCGGCAAGATGCTCGATCTGGCGCGCAGCAACCTCCGCAACATCCCCCGCCCCTGACCGCGCGCCGCGCTCACGCGGAGCCGGCGGCCATGTCGCGGGCGTGCGCGACGAGGCGCAGCAGCGCCGGGTTTCGGTTGCCGCGATGCCACGCGAGCGCGATCGGGACGGTCGGGACGGGATCGGCGAACCGCCGCGTGACGACGCCGGGGACGTGCAGCGTGCCCGCCTTGCCCTCGGTGATGAAGGTGATGCCGTGCCCCGCCGCGACGGCGTGCAGCATCCGCTCCTCCTCGGGCTCCCAGTGCGCGACGGGCGGCCGGACGCCCTCGCCGAAGACCTGGTCGAGCATCCGGTCCCACATGCCGGGGCCGTGCTCGCGCGGCCACCAGACGAGCGGGCGGCCCGCCACGTCGGCGGTGCGGAGCCGCCGCTTGCGGGCCAGCGGGTCGTCGCCGCGGACGGCCGCCACGATCGGCTCCGCGCCGATCTCCAGGACGGCCAGGTCGTCGCGCAGGTCGATGGGCGGCCGGACGATCGCCGCGTCGATGGCCCGCTCGCGCAGCCGCTGCTCGTGCAGGACGGTGAAGCCGCTGGTGAGCTGGACGTCGACGGCGGGGTGCGCGGCCCGGAACCCGTCGACGAGGTCGGTGACGGCGCCGCCGGGCGCGGAGCGGGTGAGGCTGAGGGTGAGCCGCCCGGCCTCCCCGGTGCCGTGCCTCCGCACCAGGTCGGCGGCGGCGTCGGCGCGGGCGAGGACGTCGCGGGCGGCGGGCAGCAGCGCGGCCCCCGCCTCGGTCAGCGCCACGCCGCGCCGGTTGCGGGCGAACAGCTCCGCGCCGAGCTCGCGTTCGAGCGCCTTGATCTGCTGGCTGAGCCCGGGCTGGGCGACGTGCAGCCGCTGCGCGGCGCGGCCGTAGTGCAGCTCCTCGGCGACCGCCACGAAGTACCGCAGATGCCGCAATTCCATGCCACCGACGATAGCCGGTGATAACCCTCGCTTCTCACAGGAGAAGAACCTGAACTTGGACGCGGCCGCCGGACGCGTGGCGGAATGTCGACATGGTCACCGTAACGACAAGCCCGCGCGCCGCCGGGACGGCCGGCGCTCGGCAGTGGACAGCCCTCGGATCCGTGCTGCTCGCCACGTTCATGGGACTGCTGGACGCGAGCATCGTCACGGTCGCCGTCCCGTCCATCCAGCACGGGCTGGGCGCCTCGTTCGGCGAGGTCCAGTTCGTCGCCGCCGGGTACACGCTCGCCTACGCGGTCGGGCTGGTGACCGGCGGGCGCCTCGGCGACCTGTACGGGCGCCGGCGCAGCTTCCTGACCGGCGTCGTGCTGTTCCTCGTCACCTCGGTGCTGTGCGCGGCGGCGCCGTCGGCCCCGCTGCTGATCGGGGCGCGGGTGCTCCAGGGCCTGGCCGCCGCGGTGATGCTGCCGCAGGTGCTGTCGATCGTCCAGGCGTCGTTCACCGGCCCCGCGCGGGCGAGCGCCCTCGGGCTGTACGGGGCGACGATCGGGCTGGCGTCGATCTCCGGGCAGATCGTCGGCGGCGCGCTGCTCGCCTGGAACCCGCTCGGGCTCGGCTGGCGGTCGGCGTTCCTCGTCAACGTGCCGATCGGGCTGGTCGCCCTGGCCGTCGCGGGCGCGACCGTCACCGAGGGGCGCGGCGCGCGCTCCCGCCTCGACCTCGGCGGCGCGGGCCTCCTCGGGCTCGCCCTCGTCGGCCTGCTGCTCCCGGCCGCGCTGGGGTGGCCGGTGTGGAGCCTGCCGTTCCCGCCGGCGGGGCTGGCGCTGCTCGTCGCCTTCGGAGCCTTCGAGCGGCGGCAGGCGAACCCGCTGGTGCCGATGCGGCTGCTCGCCCAGCGGCGGATGGTGCGGGGACTGCTCACCGTCCTCGCCTTCTACGCGGGCAACGCCGGCCTGTTCCTCCTGCTCGCCTACCACCTCCAGGCAGGGCTCGGGCAGAGCCCGCTGCGGAGCGGGCTGATCTTCGCGCCGCTCGGCATCGGGTTCGCCGTCGCCAGCCTGGCCGGACGCAGCCGCGCCGCGCTCGTGCCGGGCGCCGCGCTGATGGCGGCCAGCCTGACCGCCGTGCTGCTGATCGTCTCCACCGTCCCGGGGCACGCGCAGATCGGGTGGCTGCTGCCCGCGCTCGCGGTCTCCGGGATCGGCGAGGGGCTGGTCGCCGCGCCGCTGATCGGCCGGGTCCTCGCCGGGGTCGACCCGGCGGACGGCGGCGCCGCGAGCGGCGTCCTGCTCACCGCCACGCAGGTCGCGAACGCCTCGGGCGTCGCGCTGATCGGCGGCCTGTTCGCGGGCGCGCTCGGCGCGGCCCCGGGCACGCCCGGCACCGCCCTGTCCGCCTACGACCACGCCACCGCGGTCACGACCGCGGCGGTGCTGGCCCTGGCCGTCCTGACCGGCCTGCTCGCCCGCACCCTCCGCGACCGCTGAGAACGGCCGCGGGGACCCCGCGCCCCCGTCCCGCCCGGCATGGTGGGATGGGGGCGTGAGCCGTGCCGTGGAGGAGAGCAACCGCAGGCTGCTGCGGGCGCGGGACGCGATGGACCGCGCCTACGCGCAGCCGCTGGACGTCCCCGCCCTGGCCCGGATCGCCCACGTGTCCCCGGCGCACTTCACCCGCGCGTTCCGGGCGGCCTTCGGCGAGACGCCGCACCGCTACCTGCAGCGCCGCCGCGTCGAGCGGGCGATGTTCCTGCTGCGGGACACCGACCGCAGCGTCACGGACATCTGCTTCGAGGTCGGCTTCGGCAGCCTGGGCACGTTCAGCCGCACGTTCAGCGCCATCGTCGGGCGGTCGCCGCGCGAGTACCGGCGGGCGGTCACGGCCGTGGACGTGCCGACCTGCTTCGTGAAGACGTGGACGCGGCCGGTCGACTGAGCAGTTTCGGATAAGTCTTCCGAGGCCGCGCTCACTAGCGTTGACCCCATGTTCAACGCGATCACGCATTCCCAGATCTACGTCCTGGACCAGGACGAGGCCCTCGACTTCTACGTCGGCAAGCTCGGCCTGGAGGTGAGCGCCGACGTCGACATGGGCTTCATGCGCTGGCTGACCATCAGCGTCCCCGGCGACCCCGAGCGCCACATCCTGCTGGAGCGCCCCGGCCCGCCGTCGCTGTCGGACGAGACGGCCGAGCAGGTCCGGGAACTGCTGACCAAGGGCGCGATGGGCGGCCACCTCATCTTCGGCACGGACGACTGCCGCAAGACCTACGAGACGCTGCGGGACCGCGGCGTGGAGTTCACCGAGGAGCCCACCGAGCGCCCGTACGGCATCGACGCCGCGCTCCGCGACCCGTTCGGCAACAGCATCCGCTTCACCCAGCGGGTCTGACCGCCTCCGGACGGATCCGCCCGCGCGCCGCGCGCGGGTTCCGTCCTTAGGGTGGTGCCGTGGGGAGCATCCGGGTGCGGCACCGCTCGGTGACGGTCGCGCCCTGGGCGCTGGACGCGGCGCTCTCCGCGGCCGCCTTCGCCGTGACCGCGTACCGGATCGGCACCGGCGCCGTCGACGCGGGCGGCCGCGCACCGGACGCCGCGGCCTACGGCATCGGGCTCGCGATGGCGGCGGCGCTGCTCGCGCGGCGGCGGTGGCCGGCGCTCGTGCTGGGCCTGGTCACGGTGCTGTGGATCGCGTACCACACCCGCGGCTACCCGGGCGGGGCGCCGGGGGTGCCGGTGTGGGCGGCGCTGTACTCGGTCGCGGTCGCGCCCCGGCGGTGGGCGGGGCTCGTGCTCGCGGGCGTGCTGATCGTCTCGGACGCGTCGGCCCGGTCGGAGGGCGGCGCCCACCCGCTCGACGCGCTGCTGGACGGGACGACCGTGGTGTTCGTCGCGATGCTGCTGCTCGGCGACGCCGTCCGCAGCCGGCGGGAGCGGCGGGCCGAGTACGAGGCGCGGCTGGAGGCGCTCGCCGCGCGGCAGGAGGACGCCGCCGCGCGGCGCGTCGCCGAGGAGCGGATCCGGATCGCGCGGGACCTGCACGACGTCTCCGCGCACACGATCGCGGTGATCGGCGTCCAGGCGAGCGTGGCCGCCGAGCTGCTGACCGAGGACCCGGAGACCGCCGGGGAGGCGCTGCGGGCGATCCGCGCGGCCGGCGCGGAGGCGATGGCGGAGCTCCGCGCGACGGTGGGCGTGCTGCGGGACGGGGACGGCGCCGAGGTGGAGGCCCCGGCGCCCGGTCTCGACCGGCTGCCCGACCTGGTGCGGAGCTACGGCTCCGCCGGGCCGCGCGTGGAGCTGGACGTCGAGGGCGAGCGGCGCCCGCTGCCCGGCGTGGTGGAGCTGACCGCGTACCGGATCGTCCAGGAGTCGCTGGCCAACGCGCTGCGCCACGGCGGCGCGGGGTCCGTGGCGGTCCGGCTCCGGTACCGCGCGGACGGCCTGGACGTCGAGATCGACGACGACGGGCGCGGCGGGACGCCGGCCGGTGACGGGTACGGGGTGCGCGGCATGGCGGAGCGCGCGGCGGCCCTCGGCGGGAGCCTGACCGCGGGGCCGGCCGCCGGGCCGGGGGAGTCCGGGTTCCGGGTGCGGGCCTGGCTGCCGGGCGGGGGGACGCGATGACGATCCGGGTGCTGCTGGCCGACGACCAGGCGCTGGTGCGGGCCGGGTTCCGCGTCCTGCTGGAGCGCGCGGACGACATCGAGGTCGTCGGCGAGGCCGGGGACGGTGACGAGGCGGTCGCGCTGGCCCGCGCGCGGCGGCCGGACGTCGTCCTGATGGACGTGCGGATGCCGGGCTGCGACGGGCTCGCGGCGACGCGGCGGATCGTGGCGGACGCGGGGCCGTCCGGTGCGAAGGTCGTGGTGCTGACGACGTTCGACCTCGACCGGTACCTGTTCGCGGCGCTCCGGGCGGGGGCGAGCGGCTTCCTGCTGAAGGACCTGGAGCCGGACGCGCTGCGGCAGGCGGTCCGGACGGTGCACGCCGGCGACGCGCTGCTCGCGCCCCGGCTGACCCGGCGGCTGATCTCGGTGTTCGCGGACCGGGCGGGGCGGCCCCCGGTGGCGCCGGAGCGGCTCGCGGCCCTCACCGTTCGGGAGCGGGAGGTCGTGGCGCTGGTGGCGGACGGCCTGTCGGACCGGGAGATCGGCGACCGGCTGGCGATGCGCCCGGCGACGGCGAAGACGCACGTCAACCGGGCGATGGCGAAGCTCGGCGCGCGGGACCGCGCGCAGCTCGTGGTGCTCGCCTACCAGTCCGGCCTGGCCGGGGTACCGCGATCGGAGTAGGGGCGGTGCCGCGAACGCGGTAGCCGGGTGCGCCCGCGGCGCCGATGGACTCGCCCGCGCGTTTTCCTAGCGTCGAGTTCATGGATGTTCACACGAGAGTCATCGCCGGTGGCTGCCTGGTGGCGGCACCGGCCGTCCAAGGGCTGTCGACGTTCTTCTGGAACGACGGCGACCAGGGGATCGCGGCGGGCGCGCTGATCGTCGTCGCCACGGTGTTCTGGGTGGCGGGGCTGGCGGCGCTGTTCCGCCTCGTCGAGGCGCGGGCGCCCCGGTACGCGGCCGTCGCGTTCCCGCTGGCGGTCTACGGCTGCGTCGGCGGCGCGGCGTTCGGGGTGCAGGGGCTGTGCGAGGAGCTCTTCGGAGTCCCGCACGACACGGCCGTGGACCTGCTCCGCCACCACCAGGCGGCGGCGGAGGCCGCGTTCTGGTTCGCGGGCCCGCTCTTCCCGATCAGCGTGTTCGTGCTGGGGGCGGTGCTGATCCGGCTGCGCCTCGTCCCGCTGCCGACCGCCGTCCTGCTGTCGGTGGGCGCGGTGCTGTTCCCGCTCAGCCGGGTGCCGCGCGAGGTCCTCGTCGCGCACCTCGCCGACCTCGTGCTCCTGCTGCCGTTCGCGCACCTCGGCGTGCTGATGGCGATGGGGCGGCTGGCGCCCGCGAAGGCCGCGGACGCCGCGTCCGCCGCGCCGGTGGAGGCGGTCAGGTGAAGGGGGTGGCCATCTCGGTGAGGGCCTCGTCGGTCACCTCGGCCATGGAGCGCGGCGGGTCCTGCTCGGTCCAGGCGAGGGCGCCGATGCGCAGGGCGGTCATGAAGGCGCCGGCCATGACGACGGCGCGGGCGGAGCCGGGCGGGAGCCCGTCGCGGGCGGCGACGAGGTCGGCGAGGGCCCGCTCGAACGTGGCGTAGTGCGCGAGCTGGCGGGCCAGGACGGACGGGTGGGCGCGGGCGAGGCGGGCCTGCGCCGCCCAGCGGGGGTCGGGCTCGCCGATCTCGCCGGCCAGGTCGTGGAACGCGGCGCGCAGCGCGGCCCAGGACGTCTCGCCGGGCGGGCGGGCGGCGAAGCGGTCGAGGAGGGAGCGCATGCGCTGCTCGTCGCCGTAGAGGAGGGCGTCCTCCTTGCCGTCGAAGTAGTTGGAGAACGTGCGCCGGGACACGCCGGCGGCGTCGGCGATGGCCTCGACCGTCACCTCGTCCAGGCCGTGCTCGACGGCGAGGCGCATCGCGGCCTCGTGCAGGGCCATGCGCGTCGCCTCCTTCTTGCGCTCGCGCAGCCCGCCGCCGGCCATGGTCTCCATGCCGTCCAACTCTACGGGGACGTACGCCCGGCCGGGCGAAATCTTTCCTGATGTGAAAACTTGCCCAGTGGGAATAATGTGGGCCGCTGACGCCTTGTACACGGCGTTCCCACTCCTCACCCCGGAGGCGTCCCTTGACCGTGTCCGCCGACCAGCCGGCCCCGCCGGCGCCGTCCGCGACGATGTCGCGCAGATCGATCTTCGAGGCGCTCAGCGGCCTGCTGCTGGTGCTCTTCGTCGCGATGCTGAGCGAGACCGTCGTGTCCACCGCCCTGCCGCAGATCATCGGCGCGCTCAAGGGCACCCAGTCGCAGTACACCTGGGTCGTCACCGCGACCCTGCTGACCGCCACGGCGAGCACCCCGATCTGGGGCAAGCTCGCCGACCTCTACGACAAGAAGCGGCTGCTCCAGGCGTCGATCGTCATCTTCGTCGTCGCGTCGATCGCGTCCGGGTTCGCGCAGAACAGCGCCGAGCTCATCGCGTTCCGCGCCCTGCAGGGGCTCGGCGTCGGCGCGCTGCAGATCCTCGTCCAGATCGTCATGGCGGCGATGATCAGCCCCCGCGACCGGGGCCGCTACTACGGCTACCTCGGCGCGGTCATGGCGGTCGCCACCGTCGGCGGCCCGCTGCTCGGCGGGCTGATCGTCGACACGTCCTGGCTCGGCTGGCGCTGGTGCTTCCTGATCGGCGTGCCGTTCTCGGTGGTGTCGTTCGCCCTCCTGCAGAAGACGCTGAAGCTGCCGGTGGTCCGGCGCGGCGACGTGAAGATCGACTACTGGGGCGCGACGCTGCTGGCCGGCGGCGTCAGCCTGCTGCTCATCTGGGTGACCTTCGTCGGCGACAAGTTCGCCTGGCTGTCCTGGCAGACCGGCGCGATGGTCGGCGCGGGCCTGCTCGTCCTGGCCGTCGCGGTCCGGGTCGAGGCGAAGGTGCCGGAGCCGATCGTCCCGCTCGGCATCGTCGCCCGCCGCAACACCGCCCTGGCGATCCTCGCCAGCCTCGCGGTCGGCATGGCGATGTTCGGCGGCGCGGTCTTCCTCGGCCAGTACTTCCAGATCGGCCGCGGCTACAGCCCCACCGAGGCGGGCCTGCTCACGATCCCGATGATGGTCGGCGTGCTCGGCTCGTCCACGATCGTCGGGCGGCTCACCACCCGGACCGGCAAGGTCAAGTCCTACATCGTCGCCGGGACGGTCGTGCTCACCGCCGGATTCGCGGCGCTGGCGACCATCGACCAGCACACCTCGCTGGTGTTCGTCGGCGCGGGCATGTTCCTGGTCGGCGCGGGCGTCGGCATGGCGATGCAGAACCTCGTCCTCGTCGTGCAGAACTCGGTGCACCTGAACGAGATCGGCGCGGCGAGCGGCACGGTCACGTTCTTCCGGTCCCTCGGCGGGACGATCGGGGTCTCGGTGCTCGGCGCCGTGCTGGCGAACCGGGTGTCGGACAACATCGCCCACGGCCTGTCCCGCATCGGCGTGGACCCGTCCGCGGGCGGCGGCGACACCGGGAACCTGGACGTCGGCGCGCTGCCCGGCCCGATCCGGGAGATCGTCCGGGCCGCCTACGGCGACGCCACCGGGCACATCTTCCTGTTCTCCGCGCTGATCGCGGTGGTCGGGATCGTCGCGGCGGCGTTCCTCAAGCCGGTGACGCTGCGCGACAGCCTCGACCTCCCGGACGACGCCGCGTCCCTGCCGGACGACGCCGCGTCCCTGCCGGACGGCGCGGCCGCCCTGCCGGACGGCGCGGCCGCCCGGCCGGACGGCGCGGCCTCCGCGTCGGACAGTGCGGCCTCCGCGTCGAACGGTGCGGCCTCCGTGCTGGACGGCGCGGCGCTCGCCACCGCCGGCGAGGCCGGGGGTTCAGCGAGCCGATAGCTCCACCGGGTCAAGGGCCGACGGGCCGCCGCGTTCCACGCGGCGGCCCGTCGCCGTCCACGGCCGCACGCGCGTTGTCAGGAGCCTGACAAGCGCCCGCCGGAACACCTGGGTTGAGTCGCAAGAGCCGCGCGGCCCGCCGTCCGTACGGTCGAAGCCCCACTGGAGCACGCGTCGGACCGGGAGCGGCAGATGAGCGGACGATCGGAGTTCGGGCGGCGCACCGCGTCGGCCGCGCGGGCGGGCGGAATGTTCGTCCGCAGCGGGCTGTGGCGCCCCGGGCCGCCGCTCCGGGTCGCCCGGCAGCTCGGCGCGCTGCGCCGCTGGGGCACCCTGCTCGGCGGGACGGTCGCGTCCGCCGCCGCCCGCGACCCGGACGCCGTCGCGATCGCCGACGACCACGGCGAGCTGACGTACGGGCAGGTCGACGCCCGCACCGACCGGCTCGCCGCCGCGCTGCGCCGGATCGGCGGGGCGCCCCGCGTCGCGGTGCTGTGCCGCAACCACCGCGGCATGGTCGAGACGCTCGCCGCCTGCGGGAAGGCCGGCGCGGACCTCGTCATGCTGAACACCGGGATGGGCACCGACCAGCTCGTCGCGGTCGTCCGGCAGCAGGAGGCCGACGTGGTGATCGCGGACGAGGAGTTCGGCGCGTTCCTGAGCGCGCTGCCGAAGACGGTCCGGGCCGTCACCGCCGGGTCGCCGGACGCGGAGCTGGAGACGCTCATCGCGACGGCGCCCGCCGGGCCGGTGGAGCCGCCGGGCCGCACCGGCCGGACGATCGTGCTGAGCTCCGGCACGACGGGCCGCCCGAAGGGCGCCGACCGCAAGTCCCGGCCCGGCCTGCAGCCGCTCGCGTCGATCCTGTCCCGCATCCCGTACCGGGTGCACGAGCGGATGCTCATCGAGGCGCCGCTCTTCCACACCTGGGGATACGCGATGCTCCAGGTCGCGGTGTCGCTGCGCGCCACGATCGTGCTGCGCGCCCGGTTCGACCCGGAGCTGACGCTGCGGTCGGTGGAGGCGACCGGCGCGACGGCGCTCGTCGCCGTCCCCGTCATGCTCCAGCGGATCATGGACCTGCCGGCCGCCGTCCGCGCGAAGCACGACACGTCGGCGCTGCGGATCGCGGCGGTCAGCGGCTCGGCGCTGCCCGCGACGCTCGCGACCGCGTTCATGGACGCGTTCGGCGACGTCCTCTACAACCTGTACGGGTCGACGGAGGCGTCCTGGGTCACCATCGCCACCCCCGCCGACCTGCGCGCCCACCCGGACACCGCGGGCACCCCGCCGCCCGGCACCCGCGTCGCGGTCCTCGACGACGACGGCCGCCCCGTCCCGCCCGGCACCACCGGGCGCATCTTCGCCGCGAACGAGCTGCTGTTCGACGGCTACACCGGCGGCGGCTCCAAGGAGATGCGGGACGGCCTGATGAGCCTCGGCGACCTCGGCCACCTCGACGCCGACGGGCGCCTGTTCGTGCACGGCCGCGACGACGACATGATCGTGTCCGGTGGCGAGAACGTGTTTCCCGCCGCGATCGAGGCGGCCGTCGCGGAGCTGCCGCAGGTCCGCGAGGTCGCGGTGACCGGGGTGCCGGACGAGGAGTTCGGGCAGCGCGCCGCCGCGTTCGTCGTGCTCCACGACGGCGAGACGCTCGACGCCGACACCGTCCGGGCGCAGGTCCGCGACCGCCTCGCGCGCTTCGCCGTGCCCCGCGACGTGCACTTCCTGGACGCCCTGCCCCGCAACGCCACCGGCAAGGTCGTCCGCCGAGCCCTCCGGCGGTGATCGCGTCGCCGCCGGCGTCAGGCCCCGGCGGGCCTTCCCGCGGCGGGCGGAGCGGCGATCGCCGCGTCGCTCCGGCTCGCCTCTAGGGCTCGCTGCGCGATCAGGCCCTCGCTTCGCTCGAACCCGTCTTCGCGGCCGACGGCACGGGCTCGTTCTCCGAGATCTCGAACCAGAGGCGGGTGCGGCGGGGCGTCTGGTCGAGGCCCCACTCGTCGGCGAGGGCGTCGATGACGGTGAGGCCGCGGCCGTGGTCGATGCGGCGGCGGCCGTGCAGGTCGTCCTGGACGGGGCCCTCGTCGGACACCTCGACGCGCACCCGCCGCCCGTCGGTCTCGACGGCGACCGTGATGGAGCCGCTGCCGTGCAGGACGGCGTTGGCGATCGCCTCGGCGGCCATCAGCTCGACGTCGTCGAGCAGCTCGTCCCGCGCGACGACCTTCGCGGCCAGCTCGCGCACGGTCCGCCGCGCGCGCCGGCCCTCCGCCGGGTCGCCGACGAAGCCGAACGGTTCGCCGAGCCGTTCCATCGCAGTCACCGCATCACCACATCGAGTCGGAAGCGCACTGCAATCATTCACCTGCGGTGCGTGATCGGGCAATGCGCCGGACGAGTCGATCCGCGCCTTTCCGGGACGCGCCCGCCGGACCGGGGCGCCGCGCCCCGCGTCGGGGACGCGCGTACCCCCGGCCGGGACCGGTCCAAAGCCCGGTCATCGACCCCTTCGCGGGAGCCTACGGTATGGATCACCGTGCCATCGCCGCCTTGCGAAAATGGCGAACCGCCTCGCCCGCACGGCATATCGCGCCCACACGATCGGGCGCCGAGCCGGTCGTTCGAACGTACGGCGCGGTACCACTCACCCGGACGCACAAAAACGGCGGATTCTCCGTGCCCGGGGTCCAATCGCCGGACGCCCTCGCCATGTCACCATCCGTTTCGTCAGCGTTTGTTGCCCGGCGGGCGGCCGTACAGGGGGTGCCGCCGCCGGGGGCCGCCTCTGGCTCCGGACCGGGGCCCACCCCCGGAGGTGCACCCGTGAACAGCAGTGAGATCGTGTGGGCCGCCGTCCTCGCCTGCACCGCGCAGACCGTCTACTTCATCGCCTTCGTCCTGTTCAAGACGGCCGTCGGGCGGATCGGCCCGCTCGGCGGCCGGCGGCCGCTGCACGGCGCGGCGCTGCTGCTGCGCAGCCCCCGCTGGGTCGCCGGGGTCGCGGTCGTCCTCGCGGGCTTCGCGCTGTTCGCGGGCGGGCTGATCAGCCTGCCGGTGGTCGCGGCGCTGCCCGCGTACGGGATGAGCCTCGCGCTGCTCCTCGTCGTCGGGATGAGCGGGTTCGGCGAGCGGCCCACGTCCCGGGAGTGGCTGGCCGTCGCCATCGTCGTCGCCGCGATGGTCACCGCGGCGCTGTCGGTGCTGCCCGCGCGGGGCGAGACGCTCGCCGGCGCCCTGCACCGGCCGGACGGCGCCGCGGCGGCCCAGGCGCTGCCGCTGTGGAAGGCGGGGCTGGTCGTCGTCCCGTCGCTGGGCCTGCCGCTGTGGATGTTCTTCGTGCGGGACCGGCTCGTCGCCGGGCGGCACGCGCGCCCGATCACCGGCATCGCCTACGGGCTCGGCGCGGGCACCCTGCTCGGCGCGACGGAGGTGTTCGGCCAGGGCATGGCGATGATGCTGGCCGGGCACCGCGGCGCGGCGGTGCTGTCCACCCCGCACCCGTACCTGTTCGTCGTGGCGGGCGCGCTCGGGCTCGGCCTGCTGTCCATCGGCCTGCAGCGCTGCCGGCTCACCATCATCGTCACCGTGGTGACCGTGACCGCGAAGACGCACCTGCTGCTGTCGGCCACCCTGCTGTACGGCGAGCCGTGGCCGCACGCGCCGGCGCTGTTCCTGCTGCGGCTCGCGGGCGTCCTGCTGGCCGTCCTGGCGCTGCTGGCCTTCCCCCGGCATGAGCAACCCGCCGCGCCCGACGGCGAGCGCCGCCCCGCGCCGCGCCCGGTCCGCCGTGCGGAGCCCGAGCGTCCCGCCGCCGAGCGCCCGGTGGGCTGGACGGCGCCGCGCGCGACCGGCCGCTACGCCAGGACGCCCGCCCGGTTCCCGGACGGCCCGTCCGCGCGGCCCGGCACCCCGCCGGCGAGCCCGCCCCCGGCCGGGTGGCCGGTCGTGCGGCCCGTGCAGCCGCCGGACGGCCAGGTCCGCTTCCCCGCGGGCGGGTGACCGTCACCGCGCGAGCGTCCAGGCGGTGGTCTCCAGGCGGCCGGTGTTGCCGAGGTCGAGGGGCCCGTTGGCGGGGACGACGAGGACGGGCCGCCCCGGCGCCGGGCGGACCTCCAGGTAGCTGCCGTTGACGGCCGGGACGGTCGACTCGGTGACGAGGTTGCGCCAGACGATCCCGATGCGGGCCGACCCGCCGGGCGCGACGGTCACCGGCTTCGGTCCCGGGTCCTTGATCTGGCGCGTCCCCTCGACGGCGCGGACGTCGAACGGCTGCCGCTTCTCGTCGAGGACGCGCAGGGCCGGGTAGCCGTTCAGCCGGTACGGCCGCGTGCCGCAGTTGTGCAGCTCGACCCAGGTCGCGCGCAGCCCCATCGCGGCGTCGGGCCGGTCCATCGAGAGGCTGACGCCGTCGGGGGAGCAGGCCGTCGAGGGGGTCGGCGTGGGCGACGCGAGCGTCGGGGCGGGGGACGGCCCGCCGGACGGCGCGCCGGACGCGGGCACCGGCGGGACCCCGGACGCGGTGCCGGGCTCCGACCCGCACGCGCCCGCGGCCGGCACGGCGGCGAGCACTCCCGCCACCACGACAAACCGCCGCAAAACCCCCGAAAATCCATTCACCGCGCCATCATCCCAGACGGCCGCCGGGCGGCCCGCGCAGCCGGAGCATCGGCACGACATCGCCACATCCCGCCCACACCGCGCACGCGAACGCCGACCCGGCCCGGCCCGGCCCGGCTTGGGGCGCGGGCGGGGGCCGGGCCGGCGTCGGCGGCCCTCCTTCAGGCGGTCCTACTTGAGGCGCCGCAGTTTCGGGACGGGATGGGAGACGGGCGTCGGGCGGCGCGGCCCGGCCGACGGGCGGCGCGAGCGCAGGAACGCGGCGCGCAGCGCGACCTCGATGCCGAACCGGGCCTCCGGGTCGTCGAGCTCCTCGCCGAAGGTCTGCTCGATCTTGCGCATCCGGTAGCGGACGGTCTGCGGGTGGATGTGCAGCAGCTCGGCGATCTCGGCGGCGGTGCCGCGGGTGACCAGCCAGGTCCGCAGGGTCTCGGTGAGCCGGTCCTGCTGGCCCGGGGTCATGCCGTCGAGGATGCCGAGCCGGCGCCGGGTCAGCTGCTCGACCAGCGCCGGGTCCGACAGCAGCCACAGCGTGACGAGGTTCTCCTCGCACAGGACGACCCGCTCGTCGTCGAAGACGCCGTCGAGGGCGAGGGACAGGGCCTGGCGCGCCCAGCGCAGCGAGTCGGCGGCCTGCGCGGGCGGCACCGTGAGGCCGACCGCGACGCGGCGGCCCGGGACCGCCGCGTCCAGCATCGCGCGGCGCGCGTCGGTGAACGGGCCGGGCATCAGCAGGTGCGGCGCGGCGCACTCCAGGTCGGCGAGGACGTCGTCGTCCAGCGCCGTCCAGACGCAGCGGGCCTCGGGTTCGACGGCGACCAGGGTGACCTCGGCCGGAACGGTCCAGCCGGCGGCCTCGGCCGCCTCGGCGACGTCGCAGCCCGGTTCGCCGACCAGGCGGTGCAGCAGGCGGCGGCGCCGGTCGTCCATCGCGGGGATGGGCCGGGCCCGCGCCTCCAGGTAGCCCTCCAGCGACAGGGCGGCGAGCTCGTCGAGGTAGACGAACAGCGCGTCGGCGAGGCGGGACATGACGGCGGAGGAGATGTCGTGGCGCGGCGCGACCTTCATGACGCGCCGCCACGCGACCTGGCCGCCGATCCGGTAGGCGGCCTGCAGGCTGTCCATGCTGCGGCCCTCGTGCGCCTCGTACTGGCCGAGCATGCGGGCGGTGCCGGCGGAGCCGTCGTTCACGGCCGGCGTGCCGGGCGGGGCGCCGGGCGGCGCGGCGACCCGGTCGACGAACGCCGACAGGCTGTGCTCCACGCTGATCCGCAGCACGTGCCCGTACGGGCCGTCGATGGGACGGGCGTACTCGGGGATGGCGCGGCGGATCTCGGCGACGATCTCCTCGGCGAGGCTGGGCAGTTCGGGGCGCATGATGCGGGCGAGCCGCGGCGGGAGCGGCGCCGAGCGCTCGGCGAGACCTCCAGGGTCGAGGGTTCTGGTCATCGGACACCTCCGTCACCGCGTTCCGCGCGGGCCGGGGAGCGGGGGGTCGGGGTGGGGTCGCCCCTCCCGACCCGGCAGGCGCGGGCGGCGGTAGTTCGAGACCGCGGGCGGGGGTGGGACGCGCTGAGCGGGGACCCCCGCGCGCCTGCCGTCCGCGGTCCAGGACGTTTCGACGGTACGCAGGGGCACGGGGGGCGTTCTGTAGAGCAAAAGAACAAATCACGGTGGCCGCTGCTCATCTGCTTATAAGCGGCCGCGTGGACGGCGATCTAGACGCTTGACCTGCTGGCCGCCCGCAAAGTGCCGAATATCAGGTGATTTCCTGATTATTTATCGCCGGGTGTTAGAAGAAGATTCAGATTCGGCGGCCGCCCCGCCCGTCCGGACGAGGCGGCCGCCGCGGGGCGCCCGGCGGGGCGCCCGGCGGGTCAGCCGCAGAAGGCGGTCTCGGCGGCCTTGGCGAGGTCCGCGCGGAACGCCGGGTCGTACTCGAACTTGGACTCGTTGTAGGTGATGATCGCCTGGCGGCGGCCGTCGGCGCTGGTGTAGGTCCACGTCCGGTAGCCGGGGAAGCCGCCGTCGTGGCCCCAGCCGTATCCGCACGAGAACTTGATGCGGGCGGCGCCGAGGCCGTAGTCCTCCACCACGCCGTCGTCGTTGACGGGCTGGACGGTCCGCATCTCGCGCATCTGCTCGGCCGGGAGGAGCCGGCCGGTGAACAGGGCGCGGTGGAAGCGCGCCACGTCGTCGACCGTGCTGACGATGCCGCCGGACGTCCGGGCGCTCGACGGGCTGATCTGCGTGCTGACGTCGCCGTAGGCGTCGTAGTAGCCGTGGACGTACGGGCCGGGGAAGCGGGGGTCCGTCGTGGGGTAGTAGGTGTGCCGCAGGCCCAGCGGCGTGAAGATCCGCCGCTGGAACTCCGTGCCGACGGGGTGCCCGGTCGCCTTCTCGATGATCATCCCGGCGAGGATGTAGTTGGTGTTGGCGTAGTTCCAGCTCGTTCCCGGCGCGTACAGCGGCGGCTTCTCGGTCGCGATGGCGATCAGCTCGGCGGGCCGCCAGGCCCGGGACGGGTCGGACATCACGCGCGGGTCCTGCGTGTAGTCGGTCAGCCCGCTGGTCTGCGCGAGCAGCTGCCGGACGGTGATCTTCGACCCGTCGTTGCCGTTCGCGGCGACCAGGCCGGGCAGCCACTTCTCGACGGTGTCGTCCAGGGACAGCCGGTGCTCGGCGGCGAGTTGCAGCACGACCGTCGAGGTGAACGTCTTGGTGACGCTGGCGACGCGGAACAGCAGCCGGGCGTCCATCGGCGCGCCGGTCGCCTTGTCCGAGACGCCGGCGGTGATGTGCGCGACCCGGCCGCCGCGCCGCGTCAGGACGATCACGCCGGGCACTCCGTCCGCGACCAGCTTGTCCGCGCTCTCCCGCACCTTCGCGTCCAGCCCCTTGCCGTTCCCCGGGCGGGCGGCGGCCCTGGCGGGGCCCGCGGCGTTCGCTGCGGGCACGGCGGCGGCGGTGAGCGCGGCGGCGGCCAGCGCGGTGGACAGGACGCGGACCATCATGCGTGCCATGGGGCTCTCCTCAACGGCTCGGAAGCTGACGTCATCAAGACTTCCGGCCCCGGGACCGGCGCACATTGGCCCTGAACACCCTCTCGGGGGTGTACCTACCGACACCTCCGGCGGCCGCGGTCGCGGGCGTGCCGCACAATTGTCGATCAAGCCCGTACCCGGACGAGGAGAGCAGCCGTGTCGTTCAGCGAGGAAGAGATCGCCTACATGAGGTCGCAGCGGCTGGCGCGGATCGCCACCGTCGCGGAGGACGGGCAGCCGGACGTCTCCCCGGTCGGGTTCGACTTCGACGGGACCCACCTGTTCGTCGGCGGTGGAGACCCGGCGAGGACCCGCAAGTTCCGCAACGTGCGGTCGGGGAACACCAAGATCGCGATCGTCATCGACGACGTGCCCTGCACCGACCCGTGGTCGCCCCGGTACCTGCGCGTCTACGGCGAGGCCGAGCTGGTCGAGCGCGAGACCGCCTCCGGTCCGCGCCCGTACATGAGGATCACGCCGCTGCTGTCGTGGAGCTGCAACCTGGACGGCCGCCCCCTCACCGGCGACCGCAGCGTCCGGCGCACCGTGCACCGCCCCTGACCTCGCCCGGCGCCCTAGGCTCGGGTCATCGGACGACCCGGGAGGACGAGGTGGCCGAGACGGCGCTGACCGAGGTGATGGCCGAGCTGGCCGCGCTGGAGGACCCGAAGGCGCGCGCGGTGAACGAGAGGCACGGTGACGACCACGGTGTGAACCTCGGGAAGCTGCGCGCGCTCGCGAAGCGGCTGAAGACCCAGCAGGACCTCGCGCGCCGGCTCTGGGAGACCGGCGACAGCGCGGCCCGGCTGCTGGCGCTCCTCATCTGCCGTCCCAAGGCGTTCGAGCGCGGCGAGCTGGACGCCATGATGCGCGAGGCGCGCACCCCCAAGGTGCAGGACTGGCTCCTGAGCTACGTGGTGAAGAAGAGCCCGCACGCCGAGGAGCTGCGCCTCGCCTGGTCCGGCGACCCGGACCCGGCGGTCGCGGCCGCCGGGTGGGCGCTGACCGCCGACCGTGTCGTGAAGAAGCCCGAGGGCCTCGACCTCACGGCGCTGCTCGACGTCATCGAGGCGGAGATGAAAGACGCCCCCGACCGTCTGCAATGGGCGATGAACACCTGCCTCGCCCAGATCGGCATCGAGCATCCCGAGCACCGCGCCCGCGCGATCGGCATCGGCGAGCGCCTGGGCGTGCTCAAGGACTATCCGACGCCCCCCGGCTGCACGTCCCCGTACGCACCCGTCTGGATCGGCGAGATGGTGCGCCGCCAGGACGGCACGTCGCCGGCGGCGCGGTAGGGCGCCGCCGGCTCCGTGACGTGCGGACGGGTGCGTTCACCGCGACCGGGCGGGTTCGGGGTCGGGCGCGCTGCGGTGGAGTGCGCCGGTTCCGTCGAGGTGCTGGAGGGCGAGGTGCGCGGCGGCGATGCCGACCTCGGCGAGGAGTCCGGGCGCGGCGGACTGGTCCGTGGCGACGGCGAGGGCGTCGCCGCGCCCGACGGCCGGACGGTCGCGCCAGGTCGTTCCAGGCAGGTCCAGGGCGCCGCTGCAATCGGTGCGCACGGCGCCGCGCTGCCACTCCACCGCGGCGCGCCAGCCGGGCCACGCCTGGTCGAGGAGGGCGTGCACCCGGCGTTCGGCGTCGCCCTTCCGCTCGCCGGGGGCGCACGCGGCGGCGATCTGGACGAGTTCGTGCCCGTCCGGCGCGAGCGAGGGGTCGGCGAGGCTGTAGCGGGCGACGTAGATCCGGTCGTCCAGGTCCGACAGCCGGAACCAGTCGGGGCCGGAGCCGGCGCGCATGGCGAGGTCGAACGTCGCGGTGCGGGCGCCGGGCCAGGCGAGCGACGCGTCGCCGGTCAGCCGGCGCGCCGTGGCGAGGCCGGTGGCGATGATCGCCGGGCCTCCGGGCGGTTCGGACGCCCGCGTTCCGGTGCTCGTCCGGACGCCGAGTGCGGCGGCGCGGTCGGCGAGGACGTCGACCAGCGTGGACCAGCCGCCCGCCACGTACCGGACGCCGCCCGCGAGCGCGCGGCGCAGGCGCTGGTGGACGAACGCGGCCGACAGCCGTCCGGGGTCGTGGTCGAAGGTGAAGACGAAGCAGACGCCGATGATCGCCTCGGCCGTCCGCGCGCCGACGTGGCGGAGCAGCCAGGCCCGGTACGGCTCCGCCGCCGGTGCCTCGCCGGGCAGCGCCGCGATGGCCGCGCCGAGTTCGCTGGGCCACGGACCGAGCCGGCCTTCGGACCGGACGAGGCGGGCGAGGGGCGGCGCCTCCACGACCGGCGGGACGAGGTCGCGGCGTTCCAGCCACTCCCACCACGCCCCGTCGACGTAGATCGCGTGGGGACCGGTGTTGGCGCGGTACGGGCCGTCCAGCGTGCGCGCCCGCCCGCCCGGCCGGGAGTGCGCCTCGACGACGGACACCCGCCGGCCGTGCTCGGCCGCCTCGATGGCGGCGGTCAGGCCGGTGAGCCCGGCGCCGACGATCGTCAGGTCTGGTTTCACAGGTCAGGCCCTTCTGTGGGGTTCTGTGTGGTTCCTCCTGTCTGGAAGGTGGCGGCGAACGCCCGGAAGGTTCCGGCTAATCTGCGGGACGTGGACCCGGAGACCGTCGCCGCCGCCCAGCGGGGCGACGCGCTCGCGCTGGACCGGCTCATCGACGAGCTGGCCCCGTACGTCCGCCGGCTGTGCGCGCGGATCGCCCCGGCGGCGGCCGACGACGCGGCGCAGGAGGCCCTGCTGGAGATCTTCCGGGGGCTGCCGTCGCTGCGCGCCCCGGAGGCGATCATCACGTGGGCGCGGTCGGTCACCGTCCGGACGGCGGCCCGGCTCGCCCACCGCGACGACCGGGAGGTCGCCTCGGACGGGGCGCTCATGGACCGTTCCGCCCCGTCCCGCGAAGGGCTGGTCGACATCGACGACGCCCTGGCGCGCCTGCCGGTCCCCCAGCGGGTGGTGCTGGTCCTGCGCACGCATGAGGGCCTCAGCGAGCAGGAGATCGCGGCGGCTCTGGGGATTCCGATGGGCACCGTGAAGTCCCGGCTGCACCGGGCCAGGGCCGCGTTCCGGGAGGTGTGGGAGGCGTGAGCGAACCCGTGGCGCTGCCCGGCATGGATCCGATCGACCGCCTCGCGGTCCTGGAGGCGGGGCTGGCCGGCGCCGTCGTCCGGCGGCGCCGCGTCGCCGCCCCCTTCGACGCCGTGTGGCGGGTCATCGCGGACCTGCAGAACACCGTCCCCCGCTACGAGACCGCCGTCGACCGCGTGCGGATCGTCGAGGAGCGCGGCGAGTTCCTGCGCCTGATGGTGCGGGACGTCGCGGGCCGCGAGGACGCGGTGGACGCCCGGCTCCGGCCCGGCTGGTGCCTGATGCAGTCGGCCACGGTCGTCGTCGCCTTCGCCGCCCGCCCGCTCGACGGGGAGACCCTGCTCGCCCACCTCGAGCACCGGCGCCCGCAGGACGCCGCGCCGCCCGGCCCCCCGAGCGCGCCGGCCGACCGCGCCGCCGCGGTCGCGAAGATCGACGAGGAGCTCCGGACGATCGAGGAACTCGCCACCGGCGGGGGCCGCTGATCCCGCCCCCCGGCTGGTGCCGCACGCTGCGCGTTTGAGATCTACCTTCCTGGCGAGACTCCCACCGGGCGGCGCGACGGCGGGAAGGGACGGGCGGATGAAGCGGGTCGTCGCGCGGCGCGATTTCCTCGTGGCGGGTGCCGTCGGAGGGTCCGGCATGCTCCTGCCGCCGGCCTTCCGGGCATCACCGGCTGACGCGGCGCCGGTCCACGGCCCTGGAGGCGCCGGAGCGGCGGTGACCCCGCCCTTGAGGAAGTACGTCGACCCGCTGCCCCGGCTGGTGACGGCCATTCCGGAGACGTCCGTCCATCCGGGCGCCGACTACTACGAGCTCACGATGCGGCAGCACGAGTGGCGCTTCCACCGCGATCTTCCTCCGGCGCCCGCGTGGGGTTATTGGGCCGAGAATCCGAGCGCCCCCGGAGAGCCGCTTGGAATGGGCTACCTCGGGCCGACGATCCGTGCGACCAGGAACCGTCCTGCGGTCGTCAAATACCGCAACGAACTCCCGGCCGGCCCCCACATGTTCCAGTCCGTGCTGGACCGCATCCGCGAACGGGACCCTCGCGTCGCGCCGCCGTCGCATCACGGGATGCCGTCCCTTCCGCCGGACGTGGACGTGTGGAACGTCGTCCACCAGCACGGCGGCTTCACCCCGCCGCAGTCGGACGGGGCGCCGGCGCAGTGGTTCAGCCCCAAAGGCGTGCGCGGCCCGTCGTACACCACCCTCGACCCGGCCAATGCCGCGCCCAACGAGGCGATCTACGCCTACACCAACCGCGAGCGCTCGGCGATGCTCTGGTACCACGACCACGCCATGGGGATCACCAGCCTCAACGTCTACGCGGGCCTGGCCGGGCTCTGGCTGGTCGACGACCCCGCCGAGGAGCGGCTCGGCCTCCCGCGCGGCGAGTTCGAGGTCCCGCTCGTCCTCCAGGACCGGACGTTCAACGAGGACGGTTCGCTCGCCTACACCATGCCCCGCGTGGAAGGCGCGGACACCCCCGTCGTCAACGGGAAGGCATATCCCTATCTGGAGGTGCGGCCCCGCCGCTACCGGCTGCGCATTCTCAACGGTTCCAACGAACGCTTCTGGCGGCTGCGTTTCCAGACCGACGGGAAGGAGTTCCTGCCGTTCTGGCTGATCGGCACGGACGGCGGCCTCCGCTCCCCGCTGCGGATGCTGAACTTCCTCATATCGCCGGCCGAACGGTACGACCTGATCATCGACTTCGGCGGGCTTCCCCCGGGCGCGGACGTCACCTTGACGAACTACAACGCGCCCGTCCACTACCCCTCCGGCGGCGGACCGGAGATCTCCGGGATCATGCGGTTCCGGGTGAGCGGACGGCCGTCCGGCGGCGCGGATCCGACGACCCCGCCCGCGGAACTCGCCGTCCGCCCCGTCGCACCGATCCGGCTGAAACCGGGCACCCGCCGCCGGGAATGGGTCGTGTACCAGAAGGCCCTTTCCCACAGCATGACGTTCAACGGCGTGCCGTTCATGGCGCCGTGCGAGGACTTCGTCAAAGCGGGCTCGTCCGAGATCTGGGAGTACATCAACCCGAACAACGAGGCCCATCCGATGCACGTCCACCTCGTCAACTTCCAGGTGCTGAACCGGCAGCCGATCGACGCGACCGCCTACCGGCACGCCTTCGAGGCATGGCTCGGCGGCGGTCGCAGGCCCGAGGAGAGGCCGGTGCTGGAGCGCTACGTCACCGGTCCGCCGAGCCCGCCCGACCCGGACGAGGCGCGGTCCTGGAAGGACACCGTCAAGGTCTATCCGGAGTCGGTGACCCGGATCGTCATCGACGGGTTCGACCCGCCGATGGGCCGGATCGCGTCGATCCCCGGCAGCGGCACCGAGTTCCCGGCGACGTACATCCAGCACTGCCACATCCTCGAACACGAGGACGACGACCTCATGCGCCCGTGGACGATCGTCGAGCACCCCTACGAGCCGTCCTGACCGGAGGCACCGAAAGAAACCCGGGAACCGCGCCAATCGGTCGCGCGAAGGAATTCCTCCCAGCTCAGTGCGCCGGAGCCGATGCTCCGGCTCCACTGCATGTCGCGGTCGTCCCGGTAGTACCCGAACTCCACCGCATACTCGGCCATGCCGAGGATCTCGTCGACCAGCAGAGGGTTCTCTCCCAGTTCGGGGAAGTAGGTGAGCAGTTCTTCCCGGGAACAGGCGCTCCGATACTCGGCCTTGAGGCCGGTGACCCGGGAGAAGGAGTCGACCATTTCGGCGGGGGAGATGACGTCGCCGACGACCGGCAGGGAAGCGCCGAGGTAGGCGCTGGGGTCGGAGAACACCTCGAGGACGGCCGGTCCGGTCGCGGTGAGCGGGTCGACGAACGGAGCACGGAAGTGTTCGGGCAGGTAGAAGGGCATGAGCACCGTATCGCCATCGATTCGAGGCGCGTAGTATTCCAGTGCGTTCGTGTAAAAGAACGCGAGCAGCACGAAGGTGTGCGCGATGGGCAGGGTCCGAATATGCTCTGCGATGAGCGCCTTGTCGGTGAAGTGCGGGGCATATTTGGTGCCCGCCGACCTCTCCTGGACATTCTCGAGCGCGCTGAAGACGATGTGCCCCACGCCGGCCTCGACCGCCGCATCGGCGAGCTGGCGGCCGAGGAGGAGCTCGTCGGTCGACGGCGGCGCGACGGGCGGCGTCATGAGGAAGGCCCCATCGGCCGAGCGGAACGCCTGCACGAACTCGCGCTGGTGATCCGGCTCCAGGGGAACGGAGAAGAGCTCCGCGCCCTTCATCGCCAGGTTCCGAGCCTGGGGTGAGTCGGCGTTCCGCGTCAGGGCGCGCACCCGGAACCTTCCGCTTTCGAGCAAGGAGGCGGCGACACTCCTGCCCTGCTTGCTGGTCGCGCCCGAGACGACGATCAACGGCTTGCCGGTAGCGGACATCACGCACTCTTTCCTGTGGAGGCCCGACGCTCGCGAGAGGCGACCGGCGGGAGTGCCGGTCACACCGGCGCCGGGCGGTGACGGAGTCATCATATCGACGAATCGCGATGCGTCAATGTGTCGCCCGGAGTGCGGGCTCACCGCACCCATCGGCGCTCGATCGCCTCCGCGCCCGGCGTGAGGGCCGCGAGGCCCGGCTCGGCACGTCACATCGAGATATAGTGGTGCGTGGATGCGAGAGAGGAGCCGTCATGGCGAAGCCGCCCGCGGCGGACTCAGGGCCAGGTGACCTCGAGGACGCGGTCGAGGTCCTGAAGGCCCTGGCGAACCCGGCGAGGTTGCAGATCATGAACTGGCTCCAGGACCCTCATCGAGAGTTCGCGCAGTGGGAGCCGATCGCCGATCGCGACGAATTCGGGGTCTGCGTCAGCCATCTGCAGGCGAAGTCGGGGCTGGCGCAGTCGACGGTCTCGTCGTACATGGCCACCTTGGAGCGCGCCGGCCTCGTACGGTCCACGCGCATCGGCAAATGGACCCACTACAAGCGCGACGACGACACGATGTCCCGGCTCGCGGAGATGCTCCGCAGCACGCGGTGACGCGGGGAAAGATCGTTACGCGGCGGCGACTCCAAGACCTGCGCCGCTCGCTCCTGGAGACGCCCCGCCGCTCCAGCCCGCCGATCACCAGACCGTCACCGCAACCGCGTAACAAGCCCACGGGACGGTCCGGTGATCGCGGCCCGGCTCTGTTCGGGGACCGTGCACCATTCGGCCCTGGCCTGGCGCCGGCTCGCTAGATCATGCCTCCGGCGGCGTTGATGGTCTGGCCGGTGATCCAACGGGCGGCGTCGGAGGCCAGGAACGCGACGACCTCGGCGATGTCGTCGGGTTCGCCCAGGCGGCCCAGCGGTGTGCGGGCCTCGGCGTCGTCGATGACGTGCTGGGGCACGGTGGCGATGACGTCCGTGCGGGTCAGGCCGGGCAGGACGCTGTTGACCGTGACGGACCTGGAGCCCACCTCCCAGGCCAGCGTACGGGCGAGCTGGTCGCCGGCGGCCTTGCCGGCGACCAGCAGCGCCATACCCGGCAGCGGCGACACCGTGAGCGCCGAAGAGATCAGGATGATCCGGCCGTGGTCGCTGATGCGCCGTGCGGCCTCGCGCAGTGCGACGAACGTGGCCCGCACGTTGGCGTGCAGGTACTGGTCGAAGTCGTCATCGGTGGTGCGGGCCAGCGGCCCGGCGGTCGCCGGGGCGGCGTTGTTCACCCACACGTCCACATGCCCGTAGCGGCTCTCGGCCGCGTCGAACAGCTCCTTGACGGCCTCGGGGCGGGTGATGTCGGTGCGGACCGCGGTGGCCTGCCCGCCCGCGTCCTTGATCCGGGCCACGGCCCGCGCGGCCGTCTCCTGATCGCGAGAGCCGATGACGACATCCATCCCCGCCGCGGCGAGCCGATCGCTGATCGCCCGCCCGATGCCGCGTGATCCGCCGGTGACGACCGCGACCCGGTCCACGGTACGCATGGCCACTCCAATTAGTCGACTGTATGGATAGTCCAGAGTATCGACTAACTTGGTTGAGAGTGTCAACTGTCCAGGCAGTAGACTTCCTCCATGGCCGACGCATCCGATGACGAACTCGTCGAGACGCTGATCGGCGTCTTCATGGAGATCGACGGTCTGTTCAGCACCGCAAGCCGCCGGCTGGGGCTGACCCCCCAGCAGGCGCAACTGCTGTGCTTCGCCCAGCACCTGCGGCCGTCCTTCGGCGAGCTCGCGACCCTGCTGCACTGCGACAAGACCAACATCACCGGCCTGGTCGACCGGCTTCAGCGACGCGGCCTGCTCACCCGCCAACCCGACCCCGACGACCGCCGGATGAGCCGCGTCCACCTCACCGCCCAAGGCGAAGCGGTCACCGGCGAGTTCCAGCAGGCCATCAACACCACCCTGACCACGCGCTTCAGCTCCTGGCCCAGCACCCAACGCGACAGCCTCGTCCACCTGCTCCAAAACGCCACGACGGCACTACGCCACTGACCCCAGAGCCGACAACACCACGAACGTCCCCTGTCCGACCGGATACGGCACTCACCGCGCTCCCCGCGGTCGCGCGACCCGTGGCCGGAGGTGTCCTTCGTGAGCTGGGCGGTCAGCGCGATGCTCGCCCCGAGCACGACGTGACCGGACGCCCCCGGTGTTTCACCGCATGGCGCCGAACTGGAAGCACGCGCCACCGTGGGCAAGCTGGCCCTCCTGCCCTGACTCCGGCGCGTCCCCGACCAGGCGTGACGATGAAAGAGACACCGGCCGTGTCGACTGGTCGGCGCGCCCGCAGAGATGGATGCGGACGCGCCGGAAAAGGTGCTCTTTAGGAGCCGGGCTTGAGGCTCTGGGGCAGGCCCATGGGCAGCATGGTCTTGGAGGCGCTGCTCTTGGCCGCCGCCTTCATGGCCGGGAACAGTTCGGTGTAGGGCTTGCTGGACAGGTACAGCCGGAGGCTCGCGGCGTTCTTCCCGGACGCGGAGGGGAGCCCCGCGCGGAAGTCGGCGACCGGGCCGAACAGCCCGCAGCCACTCGTGGCGGGCGCGGCGAACGCGGTGTCGTTCATCGTCATGCCGATCGCGTCGTCGTACCACGTGAGGGAGTCGTTGTCGCCCTCCAGGCTCAGCTTGACCGGAGCGGTCTTGGAGCCGATGTAGCAGTTGTCGCCGAGCAGCGTGTTGATGATCTTGATGCGCAGGTCGATGGTGGAGCCGTAGCCGCCGGAGGCCGTGAAGCCGAGGGAGAAGTTCCCGGCGTACGTCGTCCTCTCCTTCAGGCTCAGCAGCGGGATGTTCTCCGTCCCGGCGACGCCGAGGACGCCTCCCGGCACGTCCTCCTGCTGGGAGCGCATCTTGACGAAAATGTTGCGGGTCTCGCCGGTCGCCGGGTCGGAACCGCTCTGGACCGTCATCGAGATGGGCTTGGTGAGCGTCTGCTCGATCGAGCCGATCTTCATCGTGCTGCCGGCGCCGATGACGATGTTGTCGCAGATCCAGCTCCCGGGGTCCGCGCCGACCGGCAGCGAGTCGGGGCAGTCGGCGTAGCTGAAGGACACGGGCGCGGCGTCCGCGGAGGCGGGCGCGGCGCCGAGGGCGACGACGGCGGGTGCGGCCAGCGCCAGGACGGGCAGGACGCGGGCGGGCAGCGCACGGAGGGTGAAGCGTTTCACAGGGGTGGGCCCCTTTCAGGGACGTGGCAACGGCCGAACGGGGCGGGGACCGTTCCATTGTCGACTGGCAGAGTAGAAGGCCCACCCTTCGCGATCAAGGTTTTCCGGCCCGAAATTACTGCCCAGTATCGATCTCCGCGGGTCTCCCCTGCTCGCCGGGCCCTGAGGTCGCCCGTGACTTGACCACGGTGATGGCGGCGGACGTTCGCCGCCACGTAGTTCATCGTGGGACGCGAGGTGGCCGTCATCGTGCCGATGACGACCGCGGCGCTCAAGGAGGTGCGTGCCACAAGGCACGATGGCACGCTCCGGCTGACGCGGGGCCCCGGCCTCGACGTGGCATCGGGCACCTGCGCATGGCTTCTCGGCGGCCTGTTCTGCCTTCTCGCCTTCTTCTACACCCAAGCGGACGTCTGCGACGGAGGAGCGTTCTGGACGTTCGGCTGCCTGAACCGGCCGGGACCGCTTCTCAATGTGCTCGGCCTGGTATGCGCCGCATCGGCGACTCCCGCGCTGGCGGTCCTGACCGTGCCGGCCAACCGGACGCGCCTCACCCGGTGGCTGGCGCCGGCCGCTCATCCTCGGCCTGTACCTGCTGGCGCTCCGCATGTGGGTGCCTCACGTGGGCCGGGGTGTCCCGTCGCGCGACAACCCGATGCCCTGACACGCCGAAACAGGCCGCCGCTCGACCGCCCTCATCGAGCGCTGCGCAAACCCTCCCATTCGGTGGCAGCGGGTGGCTAGTGTTTCGCTCGAAAAGTTTCTTTCTGTTTGAGAGACTGGAGTATGCGAACCGCTGCCCCTCTGGCATTACGTGATGGAGATGTGGCCGAGCTGCGTCGGCTGGAGTCGGCGCGCAG
>NZ_JABMCA010000048.1:0-76202 GCF_014706005.1 Actinomadura sp. RB99
CCCGGACCGGCGCGGCGTCCGCCGCCGACCGGGCCCGGCACCGCTGCGAGCGGCTCGCGCGGCTGCGCGCCGACCTCGGCGCCGCCGTCCGCGACTGGCGCCCGGCGGCGGACCGGTACCGGACCGCCGAGCGGCTCGCCGGGCTCACCTCGGGCAAGCACGCCGCGAACCGGCGCTCGATGTCGCTGTCGGCGTACGTGCTCGCCGCGCGGCTGGAGCAGGTCGTGGCCGCCGCGAACGAGCGGCTCGGCCGGATGTCGGGCGGCCGCTACGCGCTCGTCCACACCACCGACAAGGCGGCGGGCGACCGCAGCCACGGCGCGGGCGGGCTCGGGCTGCGCGTCGCCGACGCGTGGACGGGCCTGGAACGCGACCCGGTGACGCTGTCGGGCGGCGAGTCGTTCATCAGCTCGCTGTCGCTGGCGCTCGGCCTCGCCGACGTCGTCACCGCGGAGGCGGGCGGCGCGGAGATCGGCACGCTGTTCGTCGACGAGGGCTTCGGCACCCTCGACGAGGACACCCTCGACGAGGTGATGGACGTGCTGGACGGCCTGCGCGACGGCGGCCGCGCCGTCGGCATCGTCAGCCATGTCGCGGAGCTGCGGGCCCGGATCCCGGCGCAGCTCCGCGTCACCAAGGAGCGCACCGGCTCCACCGCCCGCATCGTCGTCTGAACCGCCGGCCGCCGCCTGGCTCAAGGCCTGCGGCGGCCGCCGGAGTCAGGGCTTGCGGCCGACGCCCGCCACCAGCCAGCCCGTCGCGGGCTCGTGCGGGCGGTCGGGGCGCCACTCCGGCGCGGGGACGAGACCGGGGTCGACCAGGTCCAGGCCGTCGAAGAACGCGGCGATCCGGGACCGGGGCCGCGCGGTGAACACCAGCCCGTTCTCGGTGAGGATCCGGTCCTGCAGGGCGCGCTCGCAGGACGTCATCGCGTCGTCGGCGAAGTCGCAGATCGCCAGGTGCGAGCCCGGCGCCATCGCGTCGGTGAACGCGCGGACGATGCCCTCCGGGTCCTCCTCGTCGAGGATCGCGTCGAGCGTCGCGGTCATCAGCACGCCGATCGGGCGGCTCAGGTCGATGAGCGCGGTGACCTCCGCGTCGGCGAGGATCGCGTGCGGCTTGCGCGCGTCGCCGTGCACCGCCGTCGCGTTCGGCACGGCGTGCAGCAGCGCCTGGTAGTGGACGACGGCGACGCGGTCGATGTCGATGTACACGACACGGCCGGCGGCGTCGCGGGCGTGCACGACCTCGTGCACGTTGCCCTTGCCGGGCAGGCCGCAGCCCACGTCGAGGAACTGGCGGACGCCCTCGTCCAGCATGTGGCGGACGGCGCGGCGCAGGAACTTGCGGTTCTCGCGGGGCAGCAGCCGGGCGGCCTGGAAGGAGCCGAACGCCTCGATGGCGACGGCGCGGTCGGCGCAGTAGTTGTCCTTGCCGCCGAGAGAGTAGTCGTAGATGCGGTTGAGGGCGGCGCCGGAGAAGCCGGGGCCGGGGGAAGGACGCTCTGTCATGGTGTCCCCTCGACTGGGAGCGGGGGTGGGTCGAGGAGCCTCCAGTCTAGTGGATCGCGATCACCGTACGCAGGTCCGACGTCGCGGAAAGCCACCATCGATCCGGGCGGCGGAGGCCGGCGCGCGGCCCGGGCGGGACCGGGCACCGGCTCCGGCGCGGAGGCGGTCAGCGGGAGATGAAGTCCAGGATCACGTTGTGCACGTGGTGGCTCTTGTCGGCGCCGCGGAACTCGACCTCGTAGGAGATCGTCCCGACGTTGATCGCGATCGAGCCGGAGGAGAAGTAGGGCCCCGCCCACGACCTGTTGCTGACCACGCTGACCGAGGTGATCTTGGAGTACGGGATGCTGGTGATCGCGTACTTCTTGCCCGCGAAGCTCTTGTCCTGGATGATCACCCGCCGGTCGGTGAGGCCGACGAACCCGGTGCCGGTGCCGATCGCGTCGTAGACCGCGATGACCTGCTCGCCGGGCAGCAGCCCGCTCTCGATCTGCTTGAGCTGGCCCGACCTGTCGTGCTCGACGTCGTCGCCCATGTCCGTCCTCCGTGCTCGTGGGTGGT
This sequence comes from Actinomadura sp. RB99, assembly GCF_014706005.1. Lineage (NCBI taxonomy): Bacteria > Bacillati > Actinomycetota > Actinomycetes > Streptosporangiales > Thermomonosporaceae > Actinomadura > Actinomadura sp. RB99. The sequence goes on from NZ_JABMCA010000048.1 coordinate 2,073, forward strand.
CCGACACGTTTCGACGAGCGTAGACCGCCGCCCGTTCCCGCCGCCCGCCGTTCCCCGCGCCCGCGCGGCCGCTCGCCGTCCGGTCCGCCGCATGCCCGGAACGGTGCGGAAGGCGGCACATTCCGGACCAGGGCGTTAGGTCCGGTTCCGAGTGGGCACACCACACACACCCCCGGCCGCCGATCATGACCCGACCAGGAGAGCGCGGCGGCCCCGTCCCCCCGGAGGCAGCCGTGCGCGTCGGAACCGCCATCGTCCTGATCTGGCTGGTCATCGGTGCCATCGCCGCCGGCCAGCGGCACTACTACGACGACCGGAAGGCCAGCTGCGCCAAGGTCGGCACGGTCCTCGTGACGATCGTGGCCGGCCCGCTCAACTACGTGGGAGCGAACCCGAAGGTCCACTGCAAGACGCCTCAGCCGAGCAAGTGATCCGGCGCGCCCGCCGGCCCCGCCGCGATCTCCATGGTCACGAGGCGTCTCCGCGACGGCGTCACCGACGCCGCTCCGGCCCTGCTGGCGGAGTGCGCGCGGGTGAACGCGCGGGGCGTGACGATGGTGAGCGAGATGGCGTTCGACCCGAGCGCCCGGCCGCTGCTGGAGAACGTCCCGCTCACCACCCGGCTCCGCCTCTACGAGGTGTCGACGCCCGCGCTGCGCAGCGACGCCGGTGGGCGCCGATCGGCACCGCCCTGAGCACCGGGATGCGGGTGTCCCTCCGCAACGACTCGCCGGTCACCCCCGCGAACCCGCTGCACAACGTCGCCGTCGCCGCGACCCCCTGGGGTGACGGCGGCCGGAGTAAGGTGCGCGCCATGAGCGGGTATCGCAGGACGACCGTCGCCGTCCCCGGCGGCGACCTCACCGTGGGGATCTGGGGCGAGGGGACGCCGTCGGTCCTCGCCGTCCACGGCATCACCGGGTCGCACCTGGCGTGGGGCCCGGCCGCCGGCCGGTTCGCCGCCGCGGGCGGCGCCCTCGCCGCCGTCGACCTGCGCGGCCGCGGCCGCAGCGGCGCGCTGCCCGGCCCGTACGGCATGGCCGCGCACGCCCGCGACTGCGCGGCCGTCCTCGACGCGCTCGGGATGGACCGGGCGGTCGTCGCCGGGCACTCGATGGGCGGGTTCGTCTCCCTGGTCCTCGGCGACCTGTATCCGGACCGGGTGGAGCGGATCGTGCTGGTCGACGGCGGGCCGCCGCTGCCCGTCGCGCCGGGCAGGACGCCCGCGGAGCAGGTCGCGGACACCATCGGCCCCGCCGCCGCCCGGCTGCGGATGCGGTTCGCCGACCTGGAGGCCAACCGCGACTTCTGGCGCGCGCACCCCGCCTTCACGGTCTGGACGCCCGCGATCGAGGCGTACGTCGACTACGACATGACCGGCGAGGAGCCGGAGCTGCGCAGCCGGGTCTCGCTGGACGCGGTCACCGAGGACTCCACCGACCTGCTCACCGGGGACGCGCTCGCGGGCGCGTGACGGCGGCTGCGCCGTCCGACGGAGATGCTGCGGGCCGGGCGCGGGATGCTCGACCAGCCGGTGCCGCTGTACCCCGATCCCGCGCCGATCGCCGAGCGGATCCCCGTCCGCACGATTGACGACGCCAACCACTACACGATCCTGCTCGCCGACGGCCCGGCCGCCGAGGTCGCCGCGGCCCTGCCCCGTCCCGCCTGAACCGGCCCGCCTGATCCGGCCCGCCTGATCCGGCCCGCGCGATCCCGGTGGCGCCGGGTTCCGCGATGACCCTCCTGACATACCGACCGGTCGGTATTAGGGTGGCGATGATCGTGGCATCGCGGGGCGGACGCCTCCGCCGTCGAGGGAAGGCGCGCATGACGGAACCGCACGAGCTCACCGCACTCGACCAGGCCGCGGCGGTACGGGCGGGCGAGGTCTCCCCGGCGGAACTGGTCCGCCACTACCTGGACCGCGTCGAGCGCCTGAACGATCGCTACGGCGCGTTCATCACCGTCACCGCCGACCAGGCGATCGCGCGGGCCGAGGCGCTCGCGAACGGAGCGGCGGCGAGCGGGCACACCACGCCGCTGTTCGGAGTGCCCACCGCGATCAAGGACCTGACGCCGACCGCCGGCGTCCGCACCACCTACGGCTCCCGGGCCTACGCCGACCACGTCCCGGACCGCGACGCGCACCTCGTGACGCTGCTGCGCCGCGGCGGCATGATCAGCCTCGGCAAGACCAACACCCCCGAGTTCGGGCTCTGCTGCTACACCGACAACGACCTGGCGGGCCCGGCGCGCAACCCGTGGGACCGCGCACGCGCCGCGGGCGGCTCCAGCGGCGGCGCGGCCGCCGCCGTGGCGCTCGGCCTCGCGCCGGTCGCGCACGGGAGCGACGGCGGGGGCTCCATCCGGATCCCCGCGAGCTCCTGCGGGCTCTTCGGGCTCAAGACGTCCCGGGGCCGGATCAGCGCGGGACCGGACGGCGCCGACGTGAGCGGCCTCGCCGTCCAGGGCCCGCTGGCGCGCACCGTCCGGGACGCCGCCGCGATGCTCGACGTGATGGCGGCGCCGATGCCCGGCGACCCGCACTGGGCGCCGCCGCTCCCGGACGGCGAGACCTTCCTCGGCCACGCCGGCCGCGAGCCCGGACGGCTGCGCATCGGCCGCTATGCCCGGCCCGCCGTGCCGGGCGTCGACGTCGACCCGGCCTGCGTCGAGGCGTGGGAGCACGCCTCGCGCGTGCTGGAGGCACTCGGGCACGACGTCGAGGACATCCCCACGCCCTTCGGCCCCGAGGTCTCCGACCTCTTCGTCACCGTCTGGAGCGTGCAGTCGCTCGGCCCCGCCGTCGCACCGGGCGCGGAGGAGGCGCTGCGCCCCGTGACCCGCGCCTGGCGCGCGTACGGGCGCCGGATGGACGGCGCCGCCTTCGCCGCCGCGATCGGCGGGATGCAGCGCGCCGCCCGCGCGTCCATCGAGGCCACGGCCCGCTACGACGCCGTCCTGACGCCCACGCTGGCGGCGCTGCCGCAGCCGGTGGAGTTCTTCGACGAGAAGGACACCGAGCCGCTCGACAACCTGCGCAGGCAGAGCGCGTTCAGCGCGTTCACCAGCGTCTACAACATGACCGGCCAGCCCGTCGCCAACCTGCCGCTGCACCGCACCGGCGCCGGCCTGCCGGTCGGCGTCAGCCTGGTCGGGCGCCCGGCGGGAGAGGCGGCGCTGCTCGCGCTCTGCGCCCAGGTCGAGGCGGCCGACCCGTGGATCCGGCACCGCCCGCCCGAGTGGTGACGCCCGGCGTCCCGCGCGCCGCGGCCGGTCAGACGGGGAGCCGCCCCCAGACCTCGTCGAGCGCGAGCCGCAGGGCGCCGGTGAGGACGGTGTCCTCGGCCAGGCCGGAGAACTCGACGGCGGGCGGGGTGAGGGTCAGCCCGCCGAGGTGCCGGGTGATGGCCGTCAGCAGCACCGACCCGGCGCGGGCGACGCCGCCGCCGATCACGACGGCGTCGGGGGCCAGCACGAGTACGGCCGGGGCGATGGCGTGCGCGAAGGACGCGGCCACCTCGTCGACGACCTCGACGGCCGCCTCGTCGCCGCCGGCGGCCGCGGCGAAGACGGCCGCCGCGTCGAGCCCGTCGGCCCGGAGGGCGGTGCCGGGGCGGTAGCGGGCGGCCCGGCGGGCCCGCTCGGTGATGGCCTCCGCGCCGATGGCCCGCTCCAGGGGCCCCCGGCCGTCGCCGGTGTCGGGGACGTCGCCGGGCGGCCGGATGAAGCCGATCTCGCCGGCGGACCCGGTGCCGCGGTGCAGCCGGCCGCCGATCACGACGCCGGCGCCGAGCCGCTCGCCCCACTGCACGGCGAGCAGGGTGCCGGCCCCGCTGCGCTCCCCGGCGACGGCCAGCGCCGCGAGGTTCGCGTCGTTCTCCACCTGGACGGGGCAGCCGAAGCGGCCCCGGAGGTGCTCGGACAGGTTCACCGACGTCCAGCCCGGGACGCTGGGCGCCAGCAGGATCCGGCCGGACGCGGGGTCGACGATGCCGGGCGTGGCGACGACAACGGCGGCGATCTCGTCCGCGCCGAGCCCGGCCTCGGCGAGGGCGCGCGCGACCGCCTCGTCGACGACGCCGAGCAGCCGTCCGGCCCCGGTGTGGTCGACGGGGAGGCGGACGGCGGCGAGGCGGTGGGCGGCCAGGTCGTCGATCCCGGCGCTGACGGTGTGCGGGCCGACGTCGAGGCCCAGCACGGGGGCGGCGCGGCCGCGCAGCGAGACGCGGACCGCGGGGCGGCCGCCCTGCGGGGAGGCCGCGGCCGGGTCGTGCTGCTGCAGCCACCCCTCCTCGACCAGGTCGTCCACCGCCTGGCCCACGGTGGGGCGGGTGAGGCCGGTCAGCCTGACCAGCTCGGCCAGCCGCACGGGCTCGGGCGCGCAGTCGCGCACCGCGCGCAGCACGGCGGCGGTGTTGAGGCGGCGCAGCACCGGGGTCCCGACCGCCCGTTCGTCTCCCATCGCCCCTCCGAAAGATCGTCCGGACCCCTTGACCGGAGGGCCCCGCGCATCGATTATGAACTTCGTCTGGTATTGCAAGGACTTTAACAAACCCCCGCGCGGTGGAGGTTCCGCCATGGTGTTGGGCCGTAGACCGGACAGACGACAGGCAAGACCACGGGGCAGACGACGAGACGCCGGGCGGCGCTCACGGGTGCTCGCCGTCGCGGTGGCGGCGGCACTCGCGGTGCCGTTCGCCGGGGCGGTGCCGCCGGCGGCCGCCCGGACCGGCCCCGCCGGGGCACCGGCCGCGGCCCCGCGGACCGGACCCGCGGCGCAGGCGCTGGAGCGGATCCTCGGCCGGCAGCGGGCCGCGCAGGTCACCCTCCAGACGATCGGGAAGGGCGCCGGCGCCGATCGGTTCCGCATCTCCGCCGCCGGCGGCCGGCTGGTGATCGCCGGGACGTCCCCGGCGGTCCAGCTCACCGGCTTCGGCTGGTACCTGCGCAAGGTCGCGCACGCCGACTACGCGATCGGCGGGGCGCAGCTCGACCTGCCCGCCCGGCTGCCGCTGCCGGCCGCGCCGATCGAGGAGGACGCCTCCGTCGCGCACCGGTTCGCGCTCAACGACACCAACGAGGGCTACGCCGGCGCGTACCTGAGCTGGGACGAGTGGCAGCGCCGCATCGACGCCCTCGCGCTGCACGGCGTCAACGAGGTGCTGGTGTACGAGGGCCAGGAGGCCGTCTACCAGCGGGCCTTCCAGCGGTTCGGCTACAGCGCCGAGGACATGCGCAAGTGGATCCCGCAGCCAGCGCACCAGGCGTGGTGGCTGCTGCAGAACATGTGCTGCACCGGCTCGCCGATCTCCCAGCAGCTGATCGACCGGCGCGCGGCGCTCGCCCGGCGCATCGTCGACCGGCTCCGCGAGCTCGGCATCACGCCCGTCCTGCCCGGCTACTACGGCACCGTTCCGACGGACTTCGAGACCCGCAACCCGGGCGCGAACACCGTCCCGCAGGGTACGTGGAACGGTCTAGAGCGTCCCGACTGGCTCGACCCGACCGGGCCCGAGTTCGGGAAGGTCGCGGCGGCGTTCTACCAGGCGCAGACCCAGCTCTACGGCCAGAGCACCATGTACAAGATGGATCTGCTGCACGAGGGCGGCAGGGCCGGGTCGGTGCCGGTGGGGCCCGCGTCGAAGGCCGTCCAGGACGCGCTCGAAGCCGCCCACCCGGGCGCGCTCTGGGTCATCCTCGGCTGGCAGAGCAACCCCCGCAAGGAGACCCTCGAAGCCGTCGACCGGTCCCGGATGTTCATCGTGGACGGCATCACGGAGCAGCCGAGCGTCACCGACCGCGAGACCGACTTCCTCGGCACCCAGTACGCCTTCGGCACGATCTGGAACTTCGGCGGCCACCAGAACTTCGGCGCCGGGCTCACCGTGTGGAACGCCAAGTTCCACGCCATGCGCACCAAGCCGGGCAGCGCGCTGAACGGCATCGCGCTGATGCCCGAGGCCATCGACAACAACCCCGCCGCGGTGGCGTTCTTCACCGACATGCCGTGGGAGGACGGGCCGGTCGACATGGACGCCTGGCTCTCCGAGTACGCCGCCGCCCGCTACGGCGCGGCCGACCCGCACGCCGTCGCGGCCTGGCGGATCATCGGCCGCACCGCCTACGCGTGGCCGGCGGGCAAGGACACCCGGCACGTGACCGCTCTGTTCGACGACCAGCCGAGCCTGAACGACACCGGCACGGCCCTCCAGTACGACCCCGCCGAGTTCGAGCGGGCGCTGCGCGAGCTGCTGCAGGTCGACCCGCGGCTGCGGCGCTCCGAGGCGTACCGCTACGACCTCGTCGACGTCGCCCGGCAGGTCCTCGCCAACCGCAGCAGGTCGCTCCTGCCGAAGATCCGCGCCGCCTACCAGGACGGCGACCGGGCCGCCTTCGACCGGCTCACCGACCGGTGGACGGCGGAGATCGGGCTCATGGACCAGGTCCTCGGCACCGACCCGAACTTCCTGCTCGGCACCTGGCAGAGCGAGGCCGCCCGCCAGGCGGCGGACCGGAAGGAGGCCGCGGCCCTCGACTACGACCTCAAGTCGCTCGTCACGCTGTGGCAGACCGAGAGCCCCGGCCTGCAGGACTACGCGCGCCGCGAGGTCAACGGCCTGGTCGGTGGCTACTACGGCGAGCGCTGGACGATGTTCTTCGACGAGCTGAAGCGCGCGATGAGGACCGGTGCGCAGCCCAAGGAGATCGACTGGCGCGCCGTCGCCGAGAACTGGGCCCACGCCGGAACCCGCTACCCCGACCGTCCGCACGGCGACGCCTACCGGCTGGCCGCGCGGATCGCCGAGGAGCCCGCGGGCGCGCTGGCCCTCGCCTCCGACCGGAAGGGGATCACCGCGGGCGGCACCGTCCGCGTCACCGCGACCTACACCAACGAGTCGACGCTGAGCGCCGCGAGCGGCGTCCGGTTCGCGCTGTCGGCACCGTCCGGCTACACCGTCCGCGAGGCGGCCGCCCCGTCCGGAGCGGGCGATGTCGCACCCGGAGCCACCGCCACCTCGACGTGGACCGTGACGGCCCCCGCCGACGCCAAGCCGGGCGCGCTGCCCGGCCTGGACGCGACCGTGTCGTGGCGCAGCGGCAAGGGCGGGACCGAGCAGGCGAACGCGCACTCCCTGCTGATGGTCGGCGGAAGCACGATCGGCGCGCCCTACAAGACGACGGCCTCCGCGCCCGCCGAGTACGCGCAGGATGGCGGGACGATCGGGATCGCCGCCGGCGGCGAAGACGTCTGGGGCGCCACCAACGAGCTCGCCACCGTCTACACCGAAGGCGGGCTCGCCTCGGGGCACGCGGTGTCCACGAAGGTGACGCAGTTGGACGGCGCCTCGCCGTACTCCCGCGCCGGGCTGGTGGCCGCCGCCGACCTGACCAAGGCCGGCTCCGGCGGTTACGCCGACATCGCCGTCACACCCGAGCACGGCTGCGTCTTCTCCTACGACGCCGACGGCGACGGCAGGCTCGACCATGTCACCGAGGTCGGCGGGTTCACCGCCGGCGACGTCCGGGTGCGGCTGCGCAGGGACGGCGACCGGATGACCGGCTCGTGCAGCTCCGACGGCGAGAACTGGACCGTCGTCGGCTCCGGCGCGGTGTCCGGCGCGTCCGGCGCCGAGGACGTCGGCATGTTCGTCAGCGCGGTGAACCGGCACACCGGCCAGGAGGCGATCGCCCGCTTCGACGGCGGCGTCACCGCCGCGCCGGACACCTCGCGCGACGGGTCGGGCGACCAGCTGCAGAGCCTGCGCAAGCCGGTGACGGCGCTGTCGTCGGAGTCCGGGCGGCCGCCGGAGGCCGCCAACGACGGCAGCCGCGCCAACTCGCCGTACTGGGGAGGGCAGCTGACCTACGGCGAGACGTGGTGGCGCGTCGACCTCGGCGCCGTCAACGCGGTGTCCCGCGTCAACGTCCGCAACTACGTCGACGGGACCCGCTACTACACCTACCGGCTGGAGGGCAGCCTCGACGGCGAGCACTGGTTCACCCTCGGCGGCCGCAACGGCCCCGCCCCCGCCACCGACGCGGGCGACACGATGAACACCGAGGCGAAGGCCCGCTACATCCGCGTCGTCGGCCTCGGCAACACCGCCAACTTCACCTTCCACCTCACGGAGGTCAGCGTGTACGGCACGCCCGTCGCGAAGACCTGACCGCCCGACCGGAGGGCGGGGCGCGGGACGGCCGGACCGTCCCGCGCCCCGCCCTCGCCGGTACGGGCCGCTCGCCGTTACGGGCCGCTCGGCGTCAGAGGTAGAGGCCGGTGCCGTGCTCGGGGCGCTCGCTGGCGACCGCGTGCAGGTCGCGCTCCCGCATCACCAGGTAGTTCTCGCCCTGGATCTCGACCTCGTACTGGTCGCCGGGGTGGAACAGGACGCGGTCGCCCACCTTGACCGTGCGGACATGGTGGCCGACCCCGCACACCTCGCCCCACACCAGCCGGTTGGCCTGCTCGACGGTCGCCGGGATCACGATGCCGCCGGTGCTGCGGCGCTCGCCGGCGTCCTTCTCGACCTTGATCATGACACGGTCGTGCAGCATCTGGACTTCGAACTTCGGGTCGGACACGCTGGAGAGTTTATCCGTCCCCGCGGGTGAGGGCGGACCACGAGCCCCGGATGATCTCCCGGAGGCCCGACCGCTCCGGCCGCCAGCCGAGTTCGGCGCGGATCGCGGCGGAGTCGCAGACCAGCACCGGCGGCTCCGGCTGCGGCGGCCGCCGCAGCGTCGGGACGGGCCGCCCCGTCACCTCCTCGACCGCCGAGACGACCTCGTGGACGGCCGTGCCCGCGCCGCCGCCGACGTTGTACACGCGGTCCTCGCCGAGGGCGACCGCCTCCAGCGCGGCGACGTAGGCAGTGGCGAGATCGTCCACGTGCAGGAACTCGCGGACGGCCAGCCCGTCGCCGTTGATCTCCAGCCGGGGCGCGCGGCCCGCCGCCACCGCGAGCGCCTTGGGGATCAGCCGGGTCTCGTCCGGGTCGATCCGGCCGTCCACCGAGCCCGCGACGTTGAACGTCCGCAGCACCACCGCGCCGATCGCGCCCGTCCGGGCGTGGTACCGGACGGCCTGCTCGGCGGCCAGCTTCGACGCCCCGTACGGGTTGGACGGCGCGGTGGCCTCCGTCTCGGGGATCGGCTGCCGCTCGGGCGTCCCGTACACGGCGGCGGTCGACCCGAACACCACGCGCGCCCCGGCGGCGGCGTGCAGGACGTTGACCGTGCCCTGCACGTTGGCGGTGAAGAAGCGCAGCGGTTCCTGGAACGACTCGCGGACGCGGGTGAGCGCCGCGAGATGGCACATCCCGTCGTACGGTCCGGATGGCAGCGAACCCGGGTCGAGGACGTCGCCGCGGACGGGCCGCACCCCGTCCGGGAGCGCGGCGTCCCGCCGGGTCAGCCCGTCGACGTCGTGCCCGGCGGCCGCCAGCCGCCGCGCCACCGCGTACCCGATGTAACCCGCCGCCCCCGTCACCAATACGCGCATGCGTCACAGCATCGCCGCAGGCGGGGTCGCGGCGCCAACCGCTGCCCGCTTCCGGCCGGGCGCCGCGCGCGGCTAGGGCAGGTCGGTGACGCGCGTGTAGACGCCGGGATAGCCGGGCTTGGCGCAGCCGTAGGCCCAGGAGGTGAGGGCGACGACGCGGCCGCCCACCAGCAGCGGGCCGCCGCTGTCGAACTGGCAGGTGTCGGCCTTCGGCGACCCGGCGCACGCCATGTCGGACGCGTCGTAGGAGCCGCCGTACGCCTTCTTGCAGGCGTCGTCGCCGGGCAGCGGCACCTGCGCGGAGCGCAGCCGGGTGTTGAACCAGTCGGACTCGGACGTGGTGCCCCAGCCGGCGACCACGCCGCTCGTGGCGGACCCGGGGGAGCCGAGCGGGACGGTCGGCCGGTCCACCCGCCGCGAGAGGGTGAGGACGGCGACGTCGTGGTGGCTGACCGTCTCGCCCTTGAAGGACGTCTCGCTGTACTTCGGGTGCAGCTTCACGGACGTGACGGACACGCTCTCGCCGCCGCCGCCGGACAGGTCGTCGCGGCCGAAGGTGACCTTGAGCAGGCCGGGGACGCCGCGCAGCACCGACACGCAGTGCCCGGCGGTGAGGAGCCGGTCCGGCTCGATGAGGACGCCGCCGCAGAACTGGCCCGCCGGGCGCACGAAGAAGACCGGCGAGCCGACGGCGGCGAGCCACGGGTAGGAGGCGGCGGAGGCGGGCGCGCCGCCGACCACGGCGGACGCGGGGGAGGCGGCGAGGGGCAGGAGGGCGGCGCCGAGGGCGGCCGCGGCGAGCGCGGCCGAGCCGAGGGCCCTGCCCGGCACCCGTCTCCGGGCGGGCGCCCGGCGGGGCGCCGCCCCCGGAGACGACGGGAGGAAGGGGGCCATTCCGGCAATGTAAGGGATCAGGGGAGGGCGCGCACGCCCTTCCGGCGCGGAGCCCGCGCCGGCAGCGGCCCGGTGGCGCCCGGATCCTCGTACCGCGGGAAGGTCACCAGCGCGACCAGCGCCAGGACGAACCCGCCGGCGCGCAGCAGGAACGGCAGCGCGTCCCGGGGCCACTCCTCACCGAACAGGACGGTGCTGCTGACGATGAGGTAGGTGCGGCCGATGACGGTCAGCACCACCGCGACGATCGCGACGCGGCAGCGCTGCAGGGCGATCTGCAGCTGCCCGAGCGCGATCGCGGCCAGCCCGAGCGTCAGGTACGGGTAGGCCGACTCCAGGACGGCGCGCAGGCTGCCGGTGTCGGCGTAGACGAGCGAGATGCCGCGGATGCCGGCCTCGGCGAGCCCCGCGCAGGCGCCCGCGCCGATGCCGTAGGCGACCCCGGCGAGCTTGCGGGCGTGCCGGCCGCCGGCGCGCCGGTCCCCGACCAGCCACACCAGCCCCGCGATGATCACGGCGGGCGCGCAGATCGCGAGCATCGTCCAGGGGGACTCGAGCGTGCCGACGAGCGTGGCATGCGCCGCCGGGGACCCGTCACCGGTGGCCGACAGCCCGATCAGCACGGTCGCCAGCACGAACAGCGCGACGCTCGCCCACTCCCGGACGCCGAGCCGCTCGCCGAGGAACCACACGGCGTAGCCGACGAGGAACACCAGGCTGACCGCGAAGATCGGCTGCGCCACGGCGAGCGGCATCTGCTGGAACGCCACCACCTCGTAGCCGAGGCCGAGGAACAGCAGCAGCCCGCCGCCCAGCCACACCGGATCGGTGAGCATGAGCCGGGCGACGCGGAACGGGCGGCTCCCCCTCAGCGGCTCCATCCGGCGCGCGGAGACACGGAAGACGAGGAAGGCGATGTAGTAGACGGTGGTCGCGATCAGAGCGAGGGCGGCGTAACCCAGGTCGTGACCCATCGGGGTCCTCTCGGCGGATTGGGGGCGGGCGGAACCGGGGTTCCGCGCGCCTGAGAACCGCCGGGAGTCCAACATGCCCCGTCGGACTCCGCGTGACAAGACCGTGACGCTTGACTACTTGATCAATCGTAGTGACGGCCCGTGTCGGACGAGAGCCGCGCGACCAGCCCGCGGGGCACCAGCCGGCTGAGCCCCACGATCGCCTTGTACTGCGCGCCGGGCACGCTGATCTGCAGGCCGCGCCGCAGGTCGCGCAGCGCCGCGTCGACGACGTCGGCGTCCTTCAGCCACATGAACTCCGGCAGCCCGGACATGTCCATGCTCGCCCGCTGGTGGAACTCGGTGTGCGTGAAGCCGGGGCACAGCGCCATCACCCGGACGCGGCCCCGCGAGCGGCCCCGGATGTCGGCGGCCACGCCCTGGGAGAAGTTGACCACCCACGCCTTGGACGCGCCGTAGGTGCCGCGCGTCGCGAACGCGGCGACCGACGCGACGTTGACGATCCCGCCCCGGTCGCGCTCCAGCATCCCGGGCAGCGCCGCGTGGGTCAGCCGCAGGACGGCCTCGCAGTGCACCTTCAGCATCGTGATCTCGTCCGCCACCGGCACGTCGAGGAACACGCCGTTGTGGCCGAACCCGGCGTTGTTGACCAGCAGGTCGACGCCCTCGCGGGCGCGCTCCTCGGCGGCGGCGAGGCCCGCCTCGGTGGCCAGGTCGGCGGTCAGCGTCTCGGCGCGCACCCCGTACCGCTCGCGCAGCCCGGCGGCGGCCCGCTCCAGCCGCTCGGTGTCGCGGGCCAGCAGCACCAGGTCGAACCCGTCGGAGGCGAGGCGGCGGGCGAACGCGGCGCCGATGCCCGCGGTCGCGCCCGTGATGAAGGCGGTCGGCATGGCTCCGAGCCTAGCCTGCCGCCTACCGGGCGGTAGCCCTCCGTGCGGTGAAGTGGCGGGGATCGGGGCGGCGGGTCGCGTTGCGGTAGGCGAAGGTGAACCCGGGCCAGTTGTTGACGACCCGGCCGTCCTCGGTCATGTACCAGCTCTGGCAGCCCGCCTCCCACACCGTCGTCCGCATCCGCTCCCGCATCTCGCGGGTGAACGCCTCCTGCACGTCGGGCTTCACGTCGATCCAGTCCAGGCCGTGGCGGCGGAGCGCCTCGACGCAGCCCAGCACGTACCGGAACTGCGACTCCAGCATGTAGATGATCGAGTTGTGGCCCAGGTTGGTGTACGGCCCGTACAGCAGGAACAGGTTGGGGAAGCCGCTGACGGTGATGCCGAGATGCGCCTGCGCGCCGTCCCGCCACGCCTCGTTCAGCTCCCGCCCGTCCCGTCCGACGATCTTCATCGGGGACAGGAAGTCGGTGGACCGGAACCCCGTCGCGTAGACGATCACGTCCACGTCGTGGTGCTCGCCCGCGGTCGCGACGCCGGACGGCGTGACGCGCTCGATCGGATCGGTGACCAGCCGGACGTTCGGCCTGTTCAGCGCCGGATAGTAGGTGTCGGACAGCAGGATCCGCTTGCATCCCATCCGGTACCCCGGGACGAGCCGGTCGCGCAGTGCCGGGTCGGCGACCTGCTCCTCCAGGTGCTTGCGGAAGCCCTTCTCCATCAGCCCCATCAGCTTCGGGTACTTGACGAAGCCGAGGGCGCGCGACTCGAACATCGCGTAGATCCGGGCGCGGCTCAGCGCGTACGCGCCGGGCACCGTCCGCAGGACGGCCTTCTCCCACGCCCGGTACGGCCGGTCCGGCTTCTCGATCACGTAGGGCGCGGACCGCTGGAACAGCCGCAGCTCCGCCGCCTCCGTCGCGATCTCCGGGACGATCTGGATCGCGCTCGCGCCCGTCCCGACCACCGCGACCCGCTTGCCGCGCAGGTCCGTGCCGTGGTCCCAGCGGGAGGAGTGGAAGCTCGCGCCGGCGAACGACTCGCGGCCCTCGATCGGCGGCAGCGCGGGCCGGTTCAGCTGCCCGCACGCCGACACCAGCACCCGCGCGTCGAGCTCGCCGGTCGTCGTGGAGACCCGCCACAGCGCGGCGTCCTCGTCGAACCGCGCCTCGGTCACCTCGGTGCCGAACCGGATCCGGCCGACCAGGCCGTACTTGCGGGCGCAGTGCCACAGGTAGTCGAGGATCTCCGGCTGCGGCGGGAACCGGCGCGTCCAGTCCGTCTTGCGCTCGAACGAGAACGAGTACAGGTGGGACGGGACGTCGCAGGCGGCGCCGGGGTAGGTGTTGTCGCGCCAGGTCCCGCCGAGGCCGTCCGCCCTCTCCAGGATCACCACGTCGTGGACGCCGGCCTCCCGGAGCCGGATCGCCATGCCGATCCCGCCGAACCCGCTTCCGATGATCACCACGCTGTGCGCCATGGGCCGTCCCGAATCTCGTTCTGTCCCGTTGTCCCGAGCGTAGGTGACCGGAAGGTCACTGACCAGATGCCCGCTCGCCGGTTTTGTCGGTCGCCCCTGCCACCCTCACGGCCATGCTCTACGACACCCTCGTGGCGGCGGCGCGCAGGGGCGACGCCCTCGACGACGTCCGCCTCGCCGCCCTGGCCCGCGGCCGCGCCCTCGTCGACCTGCTCGACCGGGCGCGAAGGAACACCTGGGACATCACGAAGGCCCCGGAGGACTACGCGGCGTACGCCGCCGAGGAGATGGCCGTCCGGGTCGACTCCGACCGGTGGCTGGAAGGCTGCGCGGGGGCCGACGCCCGGGCCGCGCTGCTGACCCTCATGCTGGCCGCCTGCCACGACGACTCGCCGCTGTGGCGCCATCAGCGCGACATGTCCCGTCTGGCGGCGCGGACGGGCGGCTGGGCGGCCGCCGAGGTCGAGGTCCTGCTCGAATGCGCCGCCGAGCGTCGCGACGGGTCGTGGTTCGCCGAGACCCTGAAGATCGCGCTCACCGCCGCGGACGCGCTCGACGCCGGAGGGCGCCGGGCCGTGGCACCGCGGCTCCGCCTCGCCCATGACGCCTTCATGGGGAGCTACGTCGGATCGCACGAGCGCCCGGCGATCGCCAAGCGGCTGCGCGCGCTCTTGGCCGACGTCGGCGACTCCCTCCCGGCCGGTCTGGTCCCGAAGCACGACGCGTGGGCGGCGCCGCTGCGTGAGCATGTACGGAAAGCGATGGGCGGTGATGTGGCGTCGTTCATCCGGCACCTGGACGGGCTGTCGGCGCCGCGCCCGTCGCAGAAGTGGCGGCGGACGTGCGTCTTGCTCGCGGACGCGGCGGACGCGAGGACCGTCGTGGCCGAGTGCCTGCGCCTCCTCGCCCGGGACGAGCCCCTGTGCAGCCGGGAGCACGGCGGCCACGCCGGATGGGTCGGCGACCAGTACCACTACCACTACGTCGTCCACCAGAACCACGGGGATCTGGCGCGGGGCGTCGTCTGGGCGGCGACGCTGACCGGCGGTGCGGAGACGGTGCCGTTCCTGGGGGCGCTGGCGCTGCGCACGGGGTCGCACGGCGGCGACGTCGCGCAGGATCTCAAGCTCGCGGGGGCGGCGATCAACGCGCTGGGCGCCGTCGAGGACGCCTCGGCGCTGGCGGAGCTGGGGCGCCTCCAGCTGAAGATCAAGGACCGGGCGCTGCGCAAGCAGATCGGCGCCGCGCTCCTGACCGCCGCCGAACGGCAGGGGATCACGCCCGAGCAGCTGGTCGAGCGCAGCGTCCCCGACCACGGGCTCGGCCCGGACGGCGCGCTGGAGCGCGCGCTCGGGGAGCACGTCGCGCGGATCGCGATCGAGGACGCGGCGACCGTCCGGCTCACGTTCACCGGCGCGGACGGGCGCGCGTCCAGGACGGCCCCGGCGGCGGTCAAGGACGGGTTCGCCGGCGAGCTGAAGGAGCTGAAGGCGCTCGCCAAGGAGATCCGGGCGACGCTGTCGGGGGAGCGGGCGCGCGTCGAGGCGATCATGTCGGACGGCGCGCGGTCCTGGCCGTTCGCCGAGTGGCGGGAGCACTACCGCGACCACCCGGTCACCGGGGCCGTCGCGCGCGGCCTGATCTGGGAGTTCCAGAGCGAGGACGGCACCTGGCGCGCCGCGATGGAGACCCCGGGCGGCGGGGCGGCGAACGTCCGGCTGTGGCATCCGGCGCGCGCCGCGCTGGACGAGGTCCGCTCGTGGCGGGAGCGGGTCATGGACGCCCGGGTCCGGCAGCCGTTCAAGCAGGCGTTCCGGGAGATCTACCTGCTCACCCCGGCGGAGGAGGAGACCGGGACGTACTCCAACCGGTTCGCGGCGCACATCGTGCACTACCGGCGCCTGTACGCGCTGTTCAAGGAACGGGGCTGGCAGAGCAACTTCCTCGGTTCCTACGACGGCGGTTACTCCGGGGAGGCGCGGGGCGAGTTCGGCGGCGGCACATGGCGGGCGTGCTTCTACCACGAGCCGGCCGAGGAGGGGTTCGACTACGCACCCGAGTACGCCGCGACCGACCAGGTGCGGTTCGAGCGCAGGCAGGGCCGCCGCTGGGAGGAGGCGCCGCTGTCCGAGGTCCCGCCGCTGGTGTTCAGCGAGGCGATGCGGGACGTGGACCTGTTCGTGGGCGTCACCTCGATCGCCGCCGACCCGGCCTGGACCGACCGGGGCGAGGACCGGTACGCCGCCTACTGGCGCGCGGCGACGTTCGGCGAGCTGACCGCGAGCGCGGAGGTGCGGCGGGCGGCGCTGGAGCGGATCCTGCCCCGCACGAGGATCGCCGGCCGGTGCTCCCTGGACGGGCGGTACTTGGTCGTCCGCGGCGACCTGCGCACCTACAAGATCCATCTGGGCTCGGCGAACATCCTGATGGAGCCGGACGGCGCGTACCTGTGCATCGTGCGGGGCGGCCGCACGACGGGCGGCACGGTGTTCCTGCCGTTCGAGGACGAGCGGCTCTCGCTGATCCTCAGCAAGGCGTTCCTGCTGGCCGCCGACGCGCGGATCACCGACGAGACGATCCTCCGCCAGCTGTCACCGTCGCGATGATCCTTACCGAATGGCCCGGCTCGGGCGGAACGATCTGCCAAGATCACGACATGTTCGACGACCTCCGTGCGCACCTCGCCGCGCTCGACGGCCCGTGGCCCGCGAGGAAGCGGCCCGCCGGGAAGCGGCCAGCGACGGCGTGGGCCGGACCCGCGGCGGCCCCGCCCCCCGACGACGGCGCGTCCGGCGTCCCCGAGCCCACCGGCGTCCCCGAGCCGGCCGGCGCACCCGACGTGCCCGCGCACGGCCTCGGCGGCGACGGTTCCCTCGCCCGCGACGTCGGCGGCTACCAGGCCGTCCTCACGATCGAGGACCCGCTGACCGTGCGGCTGGCCTACGTCGGCGCGGACGGGTACCCGCTGCCGACCGTCCCCGGGGCGCTGAAGGTCCCGCACGCCGCGGAGATCAGGGAGCTGAAGGCGCTCGCGAAGGGCGTGCGCGGCACCCTCGCGGACGAGCGGGCCCGCGCCGAGGAGCTGATGGCGGCGGACGAGCGGTCCTGGCGGCACGGCGCGTGGCGGCGCGAGTGGCTCGACCACCCGGTGAGCGGCGCCGTCGCCCGCGGCCTGATCTGGGAGTTCCAGGACCCGGACGGGGTCTGGCACGCGGCGACGCCGGGCGAGAGCGTGCTGGTGACGGTGGACGGCCGGGCGCTGCCCGCGCCCGCCGACGGCGCGCGGGTGCGGCTGTGGCATCCGGCGCGGGCGCGGCCCGGCGTCGTGCGGGCCTGGCGGGACTTCGTGGTCGACAACCGGATGGTGCAGGCGTTCAAGCAGGCGTTCCGGGAGGTGTGCGTCCTCGCCCCCGACGAGGAGGGGGCGCTGCGGTCCGACCGGTTCGCGGGGCACATCGTCCGGTACGCGCGGCTGCGGGAGCTGTTCCGGGAGCGCGGCTGGCGGCCCGACCACCGCGGCCGCCTGCACGGCGGCGCCCCGCCGGCGGCGCGGCGCGTCCTCGGCGGCGGGTGGCGGGCGGTGCTGCGCTACGACCCGGCGGAGGCGGCGGGCCAGGGCGACCATGTCGTCACCGGGCATGTGCGGTTCGAGCGCCGGGACCGCCGGCACTGGAGCCGCGCGGGGCTCGCCGACGCGCCGCCGCTGGTGTTCAGCGAGGCGATGCGCGACGTCGGCCTGTTCGTGGACGCGGCGTCGATCGCCGCGGACCCGGACTGGCCGGACGGCGAGGACCGCCACCACCTGCACTACCGGCGGGAGGCGGCGTTCGGCCGGCCGGGCGCGGCGGCGGAGGCGCGGCGGGCGGCGCTGGAGCGGATCCTGCCGCGCACGAGGATCGCCGACCGGTGCGCGCTGGGCGACCGGTTCCTCGACGTCCGGGGCGAGCTGCGCACCTACCGGATCCATCTCGGCACCGCGCACGTGCGGATGGAGCCGGAGGGGACGCTGCTGAGGGTCGTGCCGTCGCGCCGCAAGGGGCAGTCCGGGCTGTTCCTGCCGTTCGAGGACGAGCGGCTGTCGCTGATCCTCACCAAGGCGGTGCTGCTCGCCGCCGACCACAAGATCGCGGACGAGCCGCTGCTGCGGCGGATCAGGACGGGGCTCTGATGGACGGAACGGCGGCGCGGCTGCTGCGCGCCTTGACCGACCCGGCGCCGGAGGAGCAGGGGTTCCACGACTGGTGGGCCGACGTCTCCCGGGTCTCCGACGAGGATCTCGGCACGCTGCTGCCCGCCGCGTACACGGCGGGGAACGGACAGGTGTCGTCGGGCGCCCGGTTCGCGGTCGAGGACGAGGGCAGGGAGCGGCAGCCGAGGTACACCCCGGACGCGTGCCGCCGGATGTTCGACGCGCTCGTCCAGGGCCTGGAGCAGCGCAAATGGGCGGACGTGCGGCTCGGAGCCGGGGCGCTGCTGCGCTGCACCGGGCCATGGCCGGACGTCGCCGGTCAGGCGCGCACGCTCGTTCGCTTCCTCCTGGACGAGGGGCGGCTCGACCAGCCGTACGCGCTGCTGGCGGTCGCCGGTCTCGCCGGACCCGGCCTGCTGCGCGAGGTCGCGGACCGGCTGGCGGACGGCGGCGGCCCGATCGCGCGCGACGAGATCGACGTCATCGCCGGGCTCGGCGCGCAGGAGCGCGTGGTCGTCGCCGAGTTCACCGCCGACGATTCCTACACCGGCCCGCCGACCGCGGAGGACGCCGCCGGGAGAGCGGCCGGGATCCCCGCCTACGCCGCGTTCGCGCGCCGCGCGCTGGAGGCGGCGGCCGAGCGGGCCCGCGCCGTCCAGGACGGGACCGTCCCCTACCGCGCCGACAAGGCGTTCGCGTCCGGCGAGGTGAAGGCGCTCGGGCACGCCGCCCGGATCGCGCTGCTGCGGGACGAGCCGTGGCTGCCCGCGCTGCTCGACCGCCTGCTGCCGGACGTGTCCGTCGCGCCGACGCTGGCGAAGACGCTGCCGTCGCAGGCGCTGCTGTACGAGATCGTCCGCGCCGCGCAGGACTTCCCCATTCCCGAGCTCGTCACCACGATCCGGACGGTCCGCGGCTCCGTCCGGCACGCCGGGGTGCCCAAGCAGCTCGACAAGATGCTGAAGCGGGTCGAGGCGGCGCTAGCGGAGCGGGCCGACGTCGCGCTCCGCCTCCCGGACCTCGGCTTCGGCCCGGACGGCGCGTACCGCCGCGACCTCGGCGCGCACACCGCCGTCATCACCGCCGGCGAGAAGGCCGTGCTGGTCTTCGAGAAGGACGGCAAGGCGCTGAAGGGCGTCCCCGCGGCCGTCCGCCGCGACCACAAGGCCGAGGTCAAGGAGCTGCGCGAGCTCGCCAAGCGGGTCGACGCGCACCTGACCACCCTCGTCCGGGCGCTGGAGGCCGGGTACACGGCCGGTGCCGTCCACGGGTTCGGCCGGTGGCGGGACGGCCTGGCCCAGCACCCGGTCGCCGGCCCGACCGTCCGGCGGCTGATCTGGGAGATCGAGGAGGCGCCGGGGGAGTGGCGGGCGGTGCTGCCCGAGACGGGCGGCGTCCCGGACGCGCCGGACGCGGCGGGCGTCCGGCTGTGGCACCCGCTCCGCTCCGCCCCGGACGAGGTGCGGGCCTGGCGCGACCTGCTCGTCGAGCGGCGGATCCGGCAGCCCTTCAAGCAGGCGTTCCGCGAGGTGTACCTGCTCACGCCCGCCGAGGAGCGGACGGGCGCGTACTCCCACCGGTTCGCCGCGCATCTCGTCCACTACCGCAGGATGTTCGCGCTGTTCCGGGCGCGCGGCTGGACGAGCCGCCTGCTCGGTCCGTGGGACGGCGGCTACGAGGACGAGGCGGTGCGGGTGCTCGGCGCGGGGGAGTGGCGGGCGCGGTTCGCGCACGTCCTCGCCGACTGGCAGGACGAGCTGGTGCTGGCCGGCACCGACCGGGTGTCGTTCGAGCGCCGGGTCGACGGCGCGTGGCGTGAGGCGCTGCTGCGGGAGGTCCCGCCGCTGGTGTTCAGCGAGGCGATGCGGGACGTGGACCTGTTCGTCGGCGTCACCTCGATCGCCGCCGACCCGGAGTGGAGCGGCGACGGCGAGCCGCGCCGGTACTGGGAGCGGTCCGGGTTCGGGGAGCTGACCGAGAGCGCCGCCGCCCGCCGCGACGCGCTGGAGCGCATCCTGCCCCGCACGAGGATCGCCGGCCGCTGCTCCCTGGACGGCCGATTCCTCGTCGTCCGCGGCGACCTGCGCACCTACAGGATCCACCTGGGGTCGGCGAACATCCTCATGGAGCCGGACGACGCCTACCTGTGCATCGTCCCGGGCGGCCGCGCGGCCGGCGGCACGGTGTTCCTGCCGTTCGAGGACGGCCGGCTGTCGCTGATCCTCAGCAAGGCGTTCCTGCTCGCCGACGACGGCGGCATCACCGACGAGTCCATCCTCGCCCAGATCAAGGGAGGCGCCCGATGACCGCCGTGACGTTCCGCGACGAGACCGCGACCGGCACGCCCGTCGCCGCGTTCGAGGTCGGCGGGCTGCCCGCGCGGATGACCGTCCGCGAGCTGATCCGGCTCCGGGTCCGCGAGGAGGTCGCCCGGTTCAACGCCCGCCCGTCCACCCGGTTCAACGGCCTGGTCCGCCCGGACGACGCCGAGACCGAGCTGAACGGCTACCGGATGCGGGACCGCCGCCCCATCGACTGGGAGCGGCAGGCGGAGATCGCCGAGCGGGCGTTCCTCGGCAACGGGTTCTTCGTGCTGGCCGGGGACCGCCAGGTCGAGGACCTGGACGAGGAGATCGACCTCACCGGCGACCCCGACCTGGTGTTCATCAAGCTGGTCCCGCTGGTCGGCGGCTGACCCGCCCGGCACCGCCGTCCGGGGGGGCGTCGGAGGCCGCAGGGTCGCCCGGGGGCGTCAGAGCAGGCCGAGCTCGTGGGCGCGCAGCCCCGCCTGGAACCGGGACCCGGCATCCAGCAGGGTGAGGATCTCGGCGACGCGGCGCCGGTAGGTGCGCAGCGACATGCCGAGCTGCCGGGCGGCGGCCTCGTCCTTCAGGCCGCCGGCGAGCAGCCGCAGGATCCGCCGGCTCTCCTCGCTCAGCGCGGGCGGCCGCTCGCGCCGGTAGTCGGCGAGGTCGGCGGAGGTCTCCCAGGTCGCCCAGAACAGCGACACCACGCCCTTCACCACGCTCGGCGACCGGACGACGGTGTACTCGCGCACCCCGTTCTCCGGCGGCCCGGCGAGGATCGCGGTCCGGCGGTCCACGATGATCGTCTCGTGCGGCAGCGGCGTCGTGCAGATCCGCACGCTCGCGCCGCCCTTGGCGATCTCCACGAGCCGCCGCTCGGACTCCTCGTCGGCGAGCGCGGCCGGGTTGTGCAGCTTGTAGGCGGCGGGCCGGGGCACCAGCCTCCGCCGGTCGGCGGCGATCCGCTCCCGGATCTCCGGCATGGCCCAGGTGCGCATGTCCGTCGCCGCGCACGCGAACTCCTCGCGCGCCAGGAACAGCCGCCACGCCCGCTCGAGCAGCTCCCGCTCGCCGCGCAGGATCACGTTCTGGTCCAGGTCGACTGTCATCACCCGCCAGTCTGCCACGCGGCCGGGACGGGGTGGCAGCAAGATGCCAGCGGCTCGTCCGGGCGGGACCGGCGCAGCACAGTGGGACGCATGACGACACCGATCACCCGTGACGGCCACTTCGACCTCGGCGGCGACCTGCGGATCTCCCGGATGGGCTTCGGCGCGATGCGGCTGCCGGCGAGCACCCGCGGCGGCGCCCCCAACGACCGGGACACCTCCCTCGAGGTGCTGCGCCGCGCCGTCGAGCTCGGCGCCGACCACATCGACACCGCCGCGTTCTACTTCCACCCCTCCGGCCTCGCCGCGAACGAGATGATCCGCAGCGCCCTGTCGCCCTACCCGGACGGCCTGGTCATCGCCACGAAGGTCGGCCCCTACCGGGCGCCGGACGAGCCGTACCCGAGCGGCCAGCTCCCCGCGTCCGGGCTCCGCGCCGAGGTCGAGCGCAACCTGCGCGAGCTGGGCCGCGACAGCCTCGACCTGGTCTACCTGCGACCCGGCGGTCTGGAGACGCCGCTGGACGAGCCGATCGGGGAGCGGTTCGAGGTCCTCGCCGGGCTCCGCGAGGAGGGCCTCATCCGGCATCTCGGGCTCAGCCACGTCAGCGGGGCCCAGCTCGCGGAGGCCCGCGCGATCGCGCCGGTCGCCGCCGTCCAGAACAGGTTCGACATCACCCGGCCGGCGGACACCGAGCTGCTCGCGATCTGCGAGCGCGACGGCATCGGCTACGCCCCGTACTTCCCGCTCGGCGGGTTCGGCATCCCCGACGACGACCGCGTGAAGGCCGTCGCCGCGCGCCACGGCGCCACCGTCCCGCAGGTGCTGCTCGCGGGGCTGCTCGCGCTCTCCCCGGTGATGCTGGCGATCCCCGGCACCGGCTCACCGGCGCACGTGGAGGAGAACATGGCCGCCGCGCGGCTCGAACTCACCGCCGCGGACCTCGCCGAACTGCGCGCCTAGCCCCTGCCCGCGGCGCCCGCGCCCGTGCGGCCGGGGTCCGGGAGGGCCGCGGCCGTCAGGTCGATGATCGGGTCGGGCTCCGGCGGGACGGCCTCGATCGCCGCGGCGCCCGGCGCCGGGACCGGCCGCCGGGGGACCGGGGCCCCGGACGACCCGCCGCGGCCCCGGTACACCACCAGCCCGTTCACCGGGTCCGGCACGGCTTCCAGGGCCGCGCGCACGACGGGCAGGGCCCGCCACGCCTCCCACTGCTCCTCGTCCTCGAAGAACACCTCGAAGACGACGCCCCACGTGTGCGTGTGCCACTCCCAGTGGACCGCGCCGTAGGTCAGCGCGGTCTCCGCCAGCGTCTCCTGCCAGGACCGCTGCCAGGCGGACGCGGGCAGGGACGCGTCGAACACCTCGATGGACCACCATTCCGCTGCCATGGCACGACGCTAGGCCGGGCCCCGCCCAGGGGCCAGTGCCCGCCGGGGAAGAACACCCTCCCGGTGCGCCCGCCGGGGGGCGTGCCACCGGCGCCCGCCGCAGGCTCTACCCTGAACGTCGGCTCGGACAGGGAAGGGTGATGATGTCGGCGACGCGGCTGCTGGTCCTCGGCGGGGTGCGGCGGTTCGGCCGGGCCCACGGGTACGAGATCCGCAGGGAGCTGATCTCCTGGGGCTCGGACGAGTGGGCCCACGTGAACCCCGGCTCGATCTACCACGCGCTGCGGCAGCTGGCCAAGGAGGGCCTGCTGCTCGCCCACGACGTGGAGGAGAGCGACGCCGGGCCGCCGCACACCGACTACGAGATCACCGGCGCGGGCCGGGAGGAGTTCTTCCGCCTGCTGCGCTGCGCGATCTCCACCGTCGACATCCGGCACCCGGAGATGCTGACGGCCGGGCTCGCCTTCCTCGCCGAGCTGACCCGCCCGGAGGCGATCGAGCTGCTCCGGCAGCGGCTGGACGGCCTGGCCGCCCGGCGCGCCAACGTCATGCCGCTGTACGAGGCGCCGGCGGACCCCGCGCACCTGCACGAGCTGCTCGGCTGGTGGGTGCACTCCGCCGACGCGGCCATGCAGTGGGCGTGCGGCCTCATCGAGCGCCTGGAGGCCGGCGACTACGTCATGGCCGACGAGCGCTAGACCCTTCGACCCGGAAGGCGGCACATGACCCGCGCCCGCGCCCTCGGCCTGCCGATGCCCGGCGACACCGGCCCGCTCAACGCGATCACCGACGTGCCCGGCGTCGAGGTCGGCTGCGTCACGCTGGTCTCCGGCGACGGCCCGCTGCGTCCGGGCGAGGGCCCCGTCCGCACCGGCGTCACGGCGCTGCTCCCGCGCGGACGCGCGGGCCTCGCCGACGCCTGCGCGGCCGGGGTGCACTCGCTGAACGGCAACGGCGAGATGACCGGCTCGCACTGGCTGGCCGAGACCGGCGCCCTGAACACGCCCGTGCTGATCACCAACACGCACGCGGTCGGCGCCTGCCACCGGGGCGCCATCGAGTGGATGCTCCGCGAGAGCCCCGGCTCGCAGGACTGGATGCTGCCCGTCGTCGCGGAGACCTGGGACGGTTACCTCAACGACATCGGCGGCGCCCACGTGCGTCCCGAGCACGCGGTCCGGGCGCTGGACGCGGCGCGCGGCGGCCCCGTCGAGGAGGGCAGCGCCGGCGGCGGGACCGGCATGAACTGCTACGGCTTCAAGGGCGGCAACGGGACGTCCTCGCGGGTCGTGCGGTACGGCGGCGACGCCTACACGGTCGGCGCGTTCGTCCAGGCGAACTTCGGCTCCCGCAAGGACCTCACCGTCCGCGGCGTCCCGGTCGGCGCGGCCCTCGCCGACGACAATCCCATGGAGGACACCGACTGGCTCGGGCTCGCCGGCGCCGGCTCGGTCATCGCGGTCGTCGCGACGGACGCGCCGCTGATCCCCGGGCAGTGCACCGCGCTCGCCCGCCGCGTCCCGCTCGGCCTGGCCCGCACCGGCACCTACGGGCAGCACTCGTCCGGCGACATCTTCCTGGCCTTCTCCACCGCCAACGCGGGCGCGCTCACCGGCGGCTTCCCGGCGGGGGAGGAGGGCTACGAGACGCTGCGGTTCGTCCCGTGGAACCGGATCGACCCGTTCTACGAGGCCGTCGTCCAGGCGGTCGAGGAGGCCGTGCTGAACGCGCTGCTGGCGGCCCGCACCATGATCGGCCGGGACGGGCACCGGTCGCCGGCGCTCCCGCACGACCGGCTCAGGGACCTGCTCGCGGCGCGCGGCGTGCTCTGACCCGCGACCCGGCCCGCCCGCACCGGGCCGCCGCGCGGCGGATCAGGTGTCGTCGAACGTCTGCGGGACGATCACGCGCAGCGCGTTGCCGCGCAGCCGGATCGTCACCGGCGTCCGGCCGCGGACCTCGCCGTCCACGTCCACCCGCATCGGCGGATCGGTCTCGATCTCCACGTGCGCGGTGGTGAGGAACGCGTCCTCGTCCAGCGTCCGCCACGGGCCGGTCAGCACGTGCCGGGCCGTCGCGGACGCCAGCCGCAGCCGCCGCTCGTCGCCCAGCCGGTAGACGGCCAGCAGCCGGTCGTCGGGGCTCGCGTCCCGGGCGATCCGCTGCCCGCTGTGGTGCGCGCCGTTCGCGATGTTCAGCTGGTGCGTCCGGAGGGACGTCGTCTCCCCGTCGATCGTGATGCGGGCCGTGAACGCCTTGTGCCGGGGCAGCAGCCCCGCCGCCGTCAGCGCGTACGCGGGACGCCCGAGGTACCGCTTCAGCAGGTGCGGGACCTTCCCCGCGACCTGCACCGACAGGCCGAGGCTGACCATGTTCGCGAAGATGTGCTCGCGGTCGGCGCCCGGCCCCTCGCCCTGCGGGTCGCCGGTGCTCTCGAACCAGCCGACGTCCACGTCGGCGACCTTCCCGCCGCCCGGGCCGGCCAGCGCCACGGTCCGGACCGCGCCGGGCAGGTCCAGCGGCAGCTCCAGGCTGCGCGCGAAGTTGTTGGTGGTGCCGAGCGGCAGCACGCCGAGCGCGATGTCGCGGTGCGCGAGGTGCCCGACGGCCTCGGCGACCGTCCCGTCCCCGCCGCCGACCACGACGAGGTCGGGCTCCAGCGCCAGCACGTCGCCGAACAGGTCGCGCAGCCGGGTCGGATCGGTCACCGGGAACACCTGGTCGAAGGCGATCCCGGCCTCGTCCAGCAGGCGGCGCGCCCGGCCGTACAGCCGGCGGCCCCGCCGCGACCGCGAGTTGATCACCAGGACCGCGCGGCCGCCCTTGCCGATCGCCGACTCCAGCTCCGCTTTGCTCCGCATCTCGACTCGGTCGCCCTCCACTCGTTCGCGCCACCCTACCGGCGGCCGCCCGGGAACCCGGGTCCGCTGCTTTATAAACCCATTACTTCACGTTGAAACATGGCCGGAAGTGGGGACATTACCGGTGAACCACAGCTGAATGACCGGGACGGAAAATATGTCCATGGCCACCGGGGGCGCCGCCCCGTCCGCAGCACCCGCCGACGACGGTGCGACCGTCGTCGGCGAGCACCGGCCCCGCCGCCGCGTCCTGGACCTCGCGGTCCGCTCGCCCGTCCTCCCCGGCGTCGCGCACGCCCGGCTCCTGCTGCCTCCGGGCTGGTCGCGGGACGCCTCCCGGACCTGGCCCGTGCTGTGGCTGCTGCACGGCTCCGGCGCCGGGCACACCGCCTGGACCGACCACGGCGGCGTCGAGGAGCTGACCGGGGACGGCGAGGTGATCGTCGTCATGCCGGACGGCGGCCCGTGCGGGAATTACACCGACTGGTGGAATCGCGGCGACGGCGGGGCGCCGAAGTGGGAGACGTTCCATCTGGCCGAGCTGCGCCAGATACTCGAACGCGGATACCGCGCCGGAACGCGGCGCGCCGTCGCCGGGAATGGGACCGGCGGGATGGGCGCGCTGTCCTACGCCGCCCGGCACCGCGGCCTGTTCCGCGCCGCCGCGTCGTTCAGCGGCCCGGTGCACACCCTCCACCGCGACCCGCGCGGCCTGGACGTCGCCGACCTCGTCGAGCTGACCGTCGCGATCGGCGAGCCCGCCCGCGACTGGACGGACGTGTGGGGCGACCCCGACGAGCAGCGCGTGGTGTGGCGCCAGCACAACCCGTTCGACCTGGCCGACCGCCTCGCCGGCGTCCAGCTGCACGTCAGCGCGGGCGACGGGCGTCCCGGCCCCTACGACCCGAAGCCCGGCACCGGCCACGACGTGGTGGAGGCGCTCGCCGGCACCGTCACCCGCGAGTTCGCGGGCAAGCTGAAGAAGCTCGGCATCCCGATCTCCACCCACTTCTACCGCGGCACGCACACCTGGCCGTACTGGCGGCGGGAGCTGCGCGCCGCGCTGCCCGCCCTGCTGGCCGCGATCGCCTAGCACCTGTCGGCGGCCCGCCCGCCTCCGGCTAGGGTTCGGGGCGTGACTGAACCCCGTTCGGATTCCGCCGTCCCCGCGTTCTGGCAGGCGCTCGGGCTGCCCGGCATCATCGACGCGCACGTCCACTTCATGCCGCCGCGGCTGATGAGCGCGGTCTGGGCGTACTTCGACGACGCCGGACCGCTGATCGGCACGGAGTGGCCGATCCGCTACCGGGACTCGGAGGAGGAGCGGCTGGCGTTCCTGCGCGGCCTCGGCGTCCGCGCGTTCACCGCGCTGGTGTACCCGCACCGGCCCGGCATGGCCGAGTCGCTGAACGAGTGGGGCGCCGAGTTCGCCGCCCGCGTCCCCGACTGCCTGCAGACCGCGACGTTCTTCCCCGAGCCGGGCGCCGCCGCCTACGTGCGCCGCGCCCTGGAGTCGGGGGCGCGCGTGTTCAAGGTCCACCTCCAGGTCGGCGGGTTCGACCCCCGGGACAAGGAGCTGGACGAGGCGTGGGGGATCCTCGCCGAGGCCGGGGTGCCCGCCCTGGTCCACGCCGGGTCCGGCCCGGTCGCCAACGGGTTCACCGGCCCGGACCCGTTCGCCGGGGTGCTGGCCCGCCACCCCCGCCTCACCGCGATCATCGCCCACCTCGGCGCGCCCGAGTTCGGGGGCTTCTTCGACCTCACCGACCGGTACGGCGGCGTCCATCTGGACACGACGATGACCTTCACCCGGTTCGCGGGCGGCCTGGGCTCGTTCCCCGAGGCGCTCCTGCCGCGGCTCCGCGACCTCGGCCTGGAGGGCAGGATCCTGCTCGGCACCGATTTCCCCAACATCCCCTACGCCTACGCCCATCAACTGGAGGCGCTGGCCGATCTCGGCCTCGGCGACGACTGGCTGAGGGCCGTCTGCTGGAACGCCGCCGCCGAGCTCTTCGACCTCTGACATTGGGGCCCTGACGCCCAGGGCCTGTGACGTACGGCGGGTCAGTGGTCGCAGGGGGCCGAGCCCGCGTGCTGGTGCGGCTGGTCGGCCTCGCCCACGTGCCGGGGGCCGTGCGAGTCCTCGCAGTGGCCGTGCCGGGACGGGCCGTCCACGTGATCGACCTCCAGCGTCGTGTGGGTGATCCCGTACGAGGCGCGCAGCAGGTCCTGCATGTCGCGGCGGACGGCGTGGCAGTCGCCCTTCGCGTCCACCAGCACGTGCGCCGACAGCGCCGGATAGCCGGACCCGACCTCCCACACGTGCAGGTCGTGCACCTCCTCGACGCACGGCCGCTCGGCCAGCCGGGAGCCCAGCTCGGACGGGTCGATGCCCGCCGGGGCGGCCTCCATCAGCACCCGTCCCGCGTCCCGCAGCAGCCCGTACCCGGCCTTCAGCATCAGCGCCGCCACCACGAGCGACGCGATCGCGTCCGCGCGGGCGACCCCCGTCGTCCACACCACCAGTCCCGCGACGGCGGTGCAGACGAACGCGAACAGGTCGTTCAGGATGTGCTGGAACGCGCCCTCCACGTTCAGGCTCGTCCGGTTCGCCCGGCTCAGCAGCCAGCTCGCGCCCAGGTTGACCACGATGCCCGCGAGGGCCGTCCAGAAGACGAACTGACCGTCGACCTCCGGCGGGCTGATCAGCCGGTGGACGCCCTCGTAGACGAAGAACGCCGCGAGCAGGATCAGCGTCAGCCCGTTCAGCTGCGCCGAGAGGATCTCCGCGCGGCGCATCCCGAACGTGAAACCGCCTTGCGGCGGGCGCGCCGCGATCCGCATGGCGACCAGCGCCAGCGCGATCGCGAACGCGTCGGTCAGCATGTGCGCGGCGTCGGAGAGCAGGGCGAGCGACCCGGCCAGCAGGCCGATCACGACCTCGCCCGCCATGTAGGCGACGATCAGGGCGAGGGCGCCGCCGAGCAGCCTCCGGTCCGCGTTGGCGGAGATGCCGTGCCCGTGGCCGTGTCCATGCCCATGGCCTTGGCTCTGGCCCTGGGCGTGCTCATGGCCGTGCCCATGCCCGTCCGGCTCGTTCCCCGGCTTCGCGGTCATGCGCCTTCCTCCCCGTGGCCGACGTGGGCGAGGGCGAGATCGAGCAGCATCCGGACGTGCGAGTCGTCCAGCCGGTAGTAGGCCATCCGGCCGGCCCGGCGGACCCGGACCACGCGGTTGGCGCGCAGCAGGCGCAGCGCGTGCGACACCGACGACTCCGACTGCCCGCAGGACGCCGCGATGTCGCACACGCACATCTCTCCCCCCTCGAGCAGCGCGGTGATCACCCGGAGCCGGCCCGGGTCGGACAGCAGCCCGAACACCTGCGCGAGCTCCCCGACCGCCTCCGCGCCCGGCATCGAGGCGGACACGAGGGCGACCTTCTCCGCGTCGACCACGCGGACGGCGCACGCCTCCGCGGGGATGACATCTGAAGCACTGCTCATATGAACAAATGTAGCAGCAGGGGTCAGAAGGCCGGGGACGACCCCGCGGAACCGCCGGGCGGCGCCATCGAGATCACCGGGCTCTGCGGCTCGTCGCCGGGCGTCCCGGCCCCCGTCCCGCCGGTGGCGCCGCCGGTCCCGGTGCCGCCCGACCCATCATCGCCGGTGCCGGTGCCGGTCGCGGTCCCCGTGCCCGGTCCGCCGCCGGGCGACACCCCCGGCTGCGAGATTTCCGGCGCCGGGGACCCCGGCGCGGGCGATCCCGGATCGGAGATCCCAGGCTCCGGCGACCCGGGGGCCGGCGACCCGTCGCCCGGCGCGGGGGAACCCGACGACCCCGAGTCGACCGGCGCCGGGGAGTCGCTGGGCGTGCCGCCCGACGGCTCCGTCTCGGTGGCCGGAAGCGGCAGCGGCGGCCCGTCGTCGCCGCCCGTGGTCGCGCGCGGCCGCTCGAAGCCCATCGTGGCGCCCGGATCGACGAGCACGAAGACCGTGATCGTGCCCTTGCGGGAATCCCGCGGCCGGATCCGCGTCACATTCCGCTTCTCGAATCCCGGCCACTTTCGGCCACTGTACCGCGCGTTCGACGTTTTGATCTTGCCCGCCGGCGCGGTCAGCGGATTCCCGCAATTGCACTTCACCGCCGGGACCCCGTAGCCATTGACCAGAACGCCCATTCCGGCCTGGAGCACGGCGCTCTCGCTCGTCGCCCTGCCGTCCCGGTAGCCGTGGTTGGTCACCAGGGTGTCGGTGCGCAGCAGCACCGGCGTCAGCCGCGACACGTACCGCGGGATGTCGCTCACCGGAATGCCCTGCACGCCCGCCCACGCGCGCGCCTTGTCCGGGTTGGCCTGCAGGAACGCGACGAGCCTGCGCTGGTCGCAGCTCGAGATCCGGCGCGTCCCGCCGTACAGGCCGGGCGCGTCGCCGTCCTTCGTGCCGCCCCGCGCCGGGCGCGTCGCCACCTTGACCTGGTCGGTGTTCGCCGCCAGGGTGTACGGGTCGCGCCCCGGCGAGCCCACGGTCAGCCGGGTGATGGTGGCCCCCGCGTCCCCGCAGCCCGCCAGCGTCCCCGCCGCCAGCACCAGCGCGCCGGCCGCCATGATCGGCATCCGGCCCCGCGCCATTCGTGAATTGATCTCGAGCATGCGTCGTCTCCCGCTCCGGGTTCGGTGAACCTATACTCTTGGATGCCGGGCGGCACCGATTAGTGCCCGGGAGAATACGGAATTCTTGCGCCCGGCCGGCGGCCGGCATTGCGGGACCTGACGGGGGTCACAATGGCGAGCCCGCTTCCCCTCACCGCCGCGGATCCCACCCGCCTCGGCGGCTACGAGATCCTCGGGCGGCTCGGCACCGGCGGCCAGGGCGTGGTCTACCTCGGCCGCCCCGCCGGCGCGGGCGACCGCGCGCCCGCCGCGCCGGGCCCGTCCGGCGCGCCGCCGCGCGTCGCCGTCAAGCTGCTGCACGCCCAGCTGCTCGGCAACGCCGCCGCGCGCGGCCGTTTCGTCCGCGAGCTGGCGCTGCTGCAGCGGGTCGCGGGGTTCTGCACCGCGCAGGTCCTCGCCGCCGACATGGACGGCGACCGCCCCTACATCGTCAGCGAGTACGTGCCGGGCCGGTCGCTGCGGGAGCTCGTGCTCGAACAGGGCCCGCGCACCGGCGCCGACCTGGACCGGCTGGCGATCGGCACGGTCACCGCGCTCACCGCGATCCACCGCGCGGGCGTCGTGCACCGCGACTTCAAACCGCAGAACGTGCTGATGGGCCTGGACGGGCCGCGCGTGATCGACTTCGGCATCGCCCGCGCGTTCGACGCCGGCGCCACGATGACCAGCCAGGTCGTCGGGACGCCCGCCTACATGGCCCCGGAGCAGTTCGCGGGACGGGTGTCGCCCGCCACCGACCTGTTCGCGTGGGCGGCCACGCTGCTGTTCGCCGCCACCGGCCGCGACCCGTTCGCGGGCGGCGCGCTGCCCGCCGTGATGTACCGGATCATGCACGAGACCCCCGACCTCGGCGCGCTGCCGGGCCCGATCGCCGAGGTCGCCGCCGGCTGCCTCGCCAAGGACCCCAAGGCCCGCCCCACCTCCGAGGACGTCCTGCTCCGCCTCCTCGGCGACCGTCCGGGCCCGCCGCACCCGCGCCTCGACCCGTCCGCCGCCCCCGCCACGGCGGCCCTCCCCGAACCCCCGACCGCCACCTGGACCGGCACCGCCGGCCCGGGCTCGACCCCTGCCCGAGGCGGCCGGCCCGGCGCTGCCTTTGCCTACGGCGCCCAACCTGGCGCCGTCCCTGCCCAGGACGCCCGACCCGGCTCGACCTCTGCCTCTGGCGCCCGGTCCGGCGCCATCCCTGGCCGAGGCGTCCAGCCTGGCGGCGCCGCCGGTGGCGCCCGGCCCGGTCCGTCTGGTTCCGGTGAGACCCCGCCTGGCGCCGCTCTGCCGGGCGCCGTTCAGCAGGGGCCGGCGCAGGTCGGGCCCGGGCCCGGCGCGTACGGCGCGGGGGAGGCACCGACCGCCGTGGGCTCCGGCGCCGGTCCCGGCTCGACCGAGGCCGCCGCGCCGGGCCTCCCGGCCGGTTCCGGCAGCCAGCCGGCGTGGGACGCCGCCGGGACGCAGGGCGCGGGCGCGGAGACCGCGTCCGCGGCCTACCGGCCGTCGCCCGAGAACTTCGCCCCCTCCGGGTACTCGCAGCCCATCGAGTACCGGCAGCCACTCCAGCCTCAGGGGCCACCTGACGCTCACGAGCCGTCCGGCCATCCGGGCCCGTTCGGTGACAGCGGGCGCCCGGGGCCGCAGGCGGCGCCCGCGCGGACGTACCGGCGGCTGCGGCGCGGACCGGGAGTCGTCACCGGTCTGGTGCTCGCGATGCTGCTCGCCGCGCTGGACGTCGTCGCGCTCGCGATCCTGATCGCCCGGCCGTCGCTCAGCGCCGGCCACCGGGGCGGGCTCCTCCCGCTGGTCGCGTCGTCGTTCACGCTGGTCGCGGTCGTCACGCTGGTCGCGGTGATCGTCGCGTGGCGGGGCAGCCGGGCGGCGGCGTGGACGGTCGTGGCCGCGCGGGTCGCCCGCGTCGCGATGTGGGCGGCGTGGGGCGGGCTGGTCCACGTGGAGCCCGCCGCGCTCGCCGGGCACGCCGCCCTCACCGCCCTGGTGGTGCTCCTGCTCGCGCAGGGCCTCTGGGCCTCCTGATCAGCGCCGCTCCGCCCACTGCCCGAGGTCGCGGCGCTCGATCGCGGCGGCCATCAGGTCCGGGAAGGCGTCCGGGGTGCAGGCGAACGCCGGGACGCCGAGCGCCGCGAGGGCCGCGGCGTTGTCGTGGTCGTAGGCCGGCGCGCCGTCGTC
Source organism: Actinomadura sp. RB99 (assembly GCF_014706005.1). Lineage (NCBI taxonomy): Bacteria > Bacillati > Actinomycetota > Actinomycetes > Streptosporangiales > Thermomonosporaceae > Actinomadura > Actinomadura sp. RB99. Next base: position 34,525 of record NZ_JABMCA010000048.1, read on the forward strand.
GGACAGCGCCAGCAGCACGACGACCTGCACGCCCGCCGCCGTCAGCGCCGCGACCCGCTGCAGCATCTCGTCCCGGACCCCGCCCTCGTACAGGTCGCTGACCAGTACCAGGATCGTCTCGTTCGGCCGGGTCACGAGGCCCTGGCAGTACGCGACCGCGCGGTTGATGTCCGTGCCGCCGCCGAGCCGGGTCCCGAACAGGACCTCGACCGGATCGTGCAGCTGGTCGGTCAGGTCGGCGACGGCGGTGTCGAACACCACCAGCGACGTCCGCAGCGACCGCATCGACGCCAGCACGGCGCCGAACACGCTCGCGTACACCACCGACGCCGCCATCGAGCCGCTCTGGTCGATCGCGAGGACCACGTCCCGCTGCACCGCCTGCCGGCGCCGCCCGTACCCGATCATCCGCTCCGGCACGAGCGTGCCGTGCTCGGGCAGGTAGTGCCGGAGGTTCGCGCGGATCGTCCGGTCCCAGTCGACGTCCGCGAGCCGCTTCGGCCGCCGCACCCGCGCGGACCGGTCGAGGGCGCCGCCGACCGCCGAGCGGGTCCGCTGCGCGAGCCGCCGCTCCAGCTCGTCGACGACCTTGCGGACGACGGCCCGCGCCGACTCCCGCGCCCGGTCCGGCATGACCTTGTTCAGCGACAGCAGCGTCCCGACCAGGTGCACGTCCGGTTCGACGGCCTCCAGCATCTCCGGCTCCAGCAGCAGCCGGGTGAGGTCGAGCCGCTCGATCGCGTCCTTCTGCATCACCTGGACGACCGTGGACGGGAAGTAGGCGCGGATGTCGCCGAGCCAGCGGGCGACCGACGGTGCGGAGTCGCCGAGCCCGGCGCCGCGGCGGCCCGGCCGGGGCCGGCTTCCTCCGGCGTCGCCGGCCCCGTAGAGCTTCTCGAGCGCCGCGTCCATCCGGACGTCGTCGCCGGTCAGGGACACCCCGGTGCCGTCGGCGCGCTCGCCGCCGAGCACCAGCCGCCACCGCCGCATCCGTTCCGGCCCGCCGTTCGCGGTGCCGTCGTTCGCGGTGCCGTCGTTGGTGGTGCCGTCGTTGGTGGTGTCGTCGTTCACGGGGCCTCCCAGCCGAGGACGCGCAGCGCCGTCGCGACGGCGGGCGCCGCGCGCTTCCCGTCGAGGTCGTCGCCGGGCGGGCGGGACGGCCCGGCGGCCCCGGCCCGGCGGACCCGCTCGCCGATCGCACGCCGCTCGGCGGCGGCGTACGCGCCGAACGTGCGGCGCAGCAGCGGCAGGACGTCGGTGAACGCGCCGGCGGGCAGCCCGGCGATCCAGCCGTCGACCAACCGGAGCAGTTCCTCGTCGTGTACCAGGACGAGCCCGCCGCCGGACAGGAACCCCTCCACCCAGGCGGCGGCGCGGGCGGGCGCCGCGCCGACCGACACGGCGCGCGCCATCCGGGCGGGGACGTCGTCCAGCCGGGCCGCGTCCAGCAGCAGCCGGGTGATCCGGCCTTCGAGCAGGCCGTGGAGGGTCTTGGGCCGGGCGATCAGGGCCGTCAGGGCCGCGCGCCAGCGTTCGAGGTGGTCCTCGTCGGCGAGCAGGGCGAGGGCGCCGTGCACGGAGTCGATGTGCCCGAGGAAGTCGCGGGCCGCGTCGTCGTCGAGGCCCGACACGGCGGGCGGCAGGCCGACGCACACCCGGACGACCAGGCCGTCCACTACGGTGCGCAGCGGGCCCGTCGCGGTGCCGCGCACGTCGCCGTAGCGGAGCGCGCGCACGAGCGCGGGCAGCGCCGCCATCAGGTGCGCGACGTCGGTGTCGAGCGCGGCCCGGTCGGCGAGGGCGCGCATCACCGTCGGCAGCGCGTCGCCGAGGTCGGCGAGCAGGCAGCGCTCCGCGACGGACGTCAGCTCCGGCAGCGTCCCGGCCTCGGCGGCCATGGCCTCAGCGCGGGCCGTCGTCGCGTCCCGCACGGTCGTGCCCCACGCGCTCGCCTCGATCAGCTCGACGTCGAACTCGGGCCGCCACATCAGCGTCCACGTCTCCCGGAACGTGCCCTTCGACCGGCTCTCGGCGGGCACGCCCCAGTCGACGTCGAGCAGCCGGAGCCGGTGCAGCAGCCGGCTGCGCTCCAGGTCGGTGGGCTTGCGGAGGTCGAGGTCCTGCTCCTTGCCGAGCGCGGACGGCTTGAGCCGCAGCCGCCGCTGCTCGGCCTGCAGGTCGCGCTGGAGCGGCACCATCGGGGTCCGGTCCGGGACGGCGCCGAGCCGCTCCCCGACGACCATCCGCTCGCGGATCAGCTCGACGGGCGCCTCCGCGCCCTCGCACAGCACCGCGCGGGTCGCCTCGGTGACCTCGTCCAGCCCGGCCAGCGGGCGGCCGCGCAGCGCGGCGAGCGCCTCCGCCAGCCGGACCGCCTCGATCACGTGGGCGGACGAGACGTGCAGGTCCTCCTCGCGCAGCAGCCGCGCGGCGGCGGCGAGCCACCGCTCGACCGGCCGGTCCGGCGCCGCGAACAGGTGGTGGTACCAGCCGGGGGAGCGGACGCCCGCGCCGTACCCGGAGCGGCCCGCGAGCCGCCCGTGCGTCCACGGCACCCACGTCATCGCGACCTTCGTCTTCGGCAGCCCGCGCAGCGTCCGGTCGTCGTGCGTCGCGGGGACCCTCGCGCGCAGCGCGGGGACGTGCCAGGCGCCGCAGACCACCGCGACCCGCTCGAACCCCTCCTTGAGGGCGCGGCGCACGGTCCGGCGCATGTGGGCCTCGCGCTGCTCCTCGCGGCGGTCGGCCCGGGACGGCTCCACCCGCTCGCGCAGCTCGGCCATGGCCTCCGCGATCGCGGGGAACGGCGAGGGGCCCTCGTGGCGGTGCTCGACGACGTCGTCCCACCAGCGTTCGGTGTCGTCGTAGCCCGCCGCCTTGGCCAGCGTCCCGAGCGGATCCAGCCGGACGTCCTCCGGCGGCGCGGCGCCCGCCGCCCCGTCCCCGGGCTCCTCGCCGCCGGGTCCGGCGCCGGTGGGGTCGGCGCCGTCCGGTTCGGGCGGGACGAGCTGCTGCGCCGCGGGCAGGTCGCAGAACCGGACGGCCGCGCCCGCCGCCAGCCCGTACCGGATCGCCTGCCATTCCGGGCTGAACTCCGCGAACGGCCAGAACGCGGCCTTCCGGTCGTCCTTCCCCGCCGCGCCGCCGGGCGGGCCGGCGGGGGAGTAGGCCAGCAGCGCGACCGGCGGGACCATGCCGGGGTCGCCGGCCAGCTCGACGATCGCGTCGGCCTCCGGCGGACCCTCGATCAGGACCGCGTCCGGACCGAACTCCTCCAGCGCGCCGCGCAGCGCGCGCGCCGAACCGGGACCGTGGTGGCGGATCCCGAAGACCTCGACCCGTCCAGCCGTCAAGACACCTCCCGGCAGGCGCGGTAGAAGTCCCGCCACTCCGGGCGGTCCCGCACGACCGCCTCCAGGTACTCCTGCCACACCACCCGGTCCGACACCGGGTCCTGGACGACGGCGCCGACGAGGCCGCCCGCCACGTCCGCGGCCCGCAGCACCCCGTCGCCGAAGTGCGCGGCCAGCGCCAGCCCGCTGGTGATCACCGAGATGGCCTCGGCGGTGCTGAGCGTCCCGCTCGGCGACTTCAGCTTCGTGCGGCCGTCGGACGTCAGGCCCGAGCGCAGCTCCCGGAACACGGTGACGACCCGGCGGATCTCCTCCAGGCCCGCCGGCGCCTGCGGCAGCTCCAGCGACGCGCCGATCCGGTCGACGCGGCGGGCCACGATGTCCACCTCGTCCTCGACGGTGTCGGGCAGCGGCAGCACCACCGTGTTGAACCGCCGCCGCAGCGCGCTGGACAGCTCGTTCACGCCCCGGTCGCGGTCGTTCGCGGTCGCGATGACGGTGAAGCCCTTGCGCGCCTGCACCTCGGTGCTCAGCTCCGGGACCGGCAGCGTCTTCTCCGACAGCACCGTGATCAGGGCGTCCTGGACGTCGGACGGCATCCGGGTCAGCTCCTCGATCCGCGCCACCGACCCGCGCCGCATCGCCCGCATCAGCGGGCTCTCCACCAGCGCCTTCTCCGACGGGCCCTCCGCGAGCAGCCGGGCGTAGTTCCAGCCGTAGCGGATCGCCTCCTCCGCCGTCCCGGCCGTCCCCTGCACCAGCAGCGTCGAGTCGCCGCTGATCGCCGCCGCGAGGTGCTCCGACACCCACGTCTTCGCGGTGCCGGGCACGCCGAGCAGCAGCAGCGCCCGGTCGGTCGCCAGCGTCGCCACCGCGACCTCCATCAGCCGCCGCCGGCCGACGTACTTCGGCGAGACGATCGTGCCGTCGGGCAGCTCCCCGCCCAGCAGGTACGTCGTGACGGCCCACGGCGACAGCCGCCAGCCGGGCGGCCGGGGCCGGTCGTCGTGCTCGGCCAGCCGGGCCAGCTCTCCGGCGTACTCCTGCTCGGCGTGCGGGCGCAGCACTCCGGCGGGTACGGGGTCTCCGGTCACGGGTTCGGTCACGGGGCGAGCTCCTTCAGCATCTCGTCGCGGAAGCGCAGGGTGGTGATCAGGGCCGGGACGGCGCGCGGCAGGGCCCGCCCCGGCTCCTCGGGCGGGCGCCGGGCGAGCAACTCCTCCAGCCGGGACGCGGCGGACGGGTCGAGGCGCTGCTCGGCGAGCCGGCACAGCTGGGTCAGGGCGTGCTCGTCGCGGCGGGTGGAGGCGGGCCGCCCGGCGGACGCGGCGAGCGTGCCGACCACGGCGGCCGCGAGGTCGCCGGTCCACGGTCCGGGCACCCGCTCCAGGATGGGCGGCAGCTCGGACCGGCCCTCGACCCAGCGGATCAGCCCCGCCGCCGCGGCGTCCCGCTCGCCGGCGGGCAGGACCGCCAGCAGGTCGGCGAGCGCGCCGGGCTCGTCCACCATGACGCCGCCCTTCAGCAGCGCGCGCGCCCACGCGGCGTCCTGCTGCTTCAGCGCGGCCCGCGCCCACCCGATGTGGACGTCGCGGGCGTCGCCGTCGTGCTCGTCCCGGCCGGACCGCCCCTCGGCCGCCCCGGCCGCCGCGACCGGCAGGCACACGATCTCCATCGGCGGCAGCCCGAACAGGTCCGTCCAGGTGCCGAGCGGCGTGCGGGCGAGGATCTCGCGCAGCCAGGCCGCCCGCGTCCCCACCGGGCGCCCCCCGCCGCCGGGCGCGAACGACCCGCCGGGATGGAACGGGACCCCGTCGCGCGCCAGGTCCTCGTCGTGCGCGGTCGGCGGCTCGACCATGATCCATGTCTGCTCGCGGCCCCGGACGGTGCGGACCCGCGGGACCAGGCAGGCGCGGGCGCGCGCTGCCATCCGCCGCCCGTACGCCGAGCCGGGCAGCCGGGCGAGCAGGTCGGCGGCGAGCTGCCGGACGTCCTTGCCGCGGTCCTCCAGCGCCGACTCCAGGAACTCCTCGTCGTCGGGCGACAGCCCGGCCCGGAACGTGCCGAGGAAGGCGGCGCGGTCGGGCGCGGGCTCCTTCGCCCACGTCTCCCCCAGCGCCTCGCGCGCGGCGGCGGGATCGGCATGGCGCAGCGCGGTCAGGTACGCGGCCCGCTGGTTGCGGGTGCCGGTCTCCCACACCTCGGCGCCGCCGCCCGGATCGCCGCCCGCCCCGACCAGGTACGCCCAGTCGGTGTTCCGCAGCGCCAGCCACACGCCGCGCCGCCCGGCCGCGCGGCTGATCGACGGCCGCAGCATCCGGTCGCCGCGGCCGCGTTCGAGCAGGTCGGGCAGCAGGCGCGCCGGAACCCGCAGCCCGCGCTCCGCCGCCGCGTCCAGCCATTCGGGCAGCACCTGGACGTACTCGCCGCGCAGGATCCGGCCGAGCCGGTCGGCCGCCGCGGGCGGCACGACCGGCGCCTCCTCGGCGGGCGCCGGGGCGATCACCTCGGCGGCTCCGCGGCCGGGGACGCGCCCGGCCCGCCGCGCGACCGTCAGCAGCGCGGCCTGGTCCAGCAGCCGGCCCGCCTTGTCGGGGTCGGGGCCGTCCGGCGCCTCCGGCAGGACGGGCGGGTCGCGGCGCTCGGTGCCGAGGAGCGCGGCGGTGACGTGCTCGTTCCAGCCGGTCACAGCAGCACGGCCCCTTCGTCGGCCTGCCAGGCGGTCAGCGGCCGGAGCCCCTCCGGCGTCCACTCCCCGGCGAGCGTGACGGGCCCGCCGCCGGACACCGCCAGCAGCCGCCAGGGATCGGCGGTCCGCAGCGGCAGCGCGTCGCCCGCCTCGTCGACCACGTGCAGGCCGCCGCCCTCGCCGCGGGCGAGCCGCACCCCGTCCAGCGTCGCGGGCCAGCGCTCCAGCCACGGGTCGCTCGCCAGCGCCGCGGCGTGGTCGTCCAGGAACCCGGCGACGGACGTCCCGCCCGGCGCCGCCGGGACGGCCGGGCCGTGGCGTTCGGCGACCAGCGCCCGCAGCGGCCGGGCCCCCGGATAGAAGGCCAGCTCGGCGTCGACCTCCGTGCCGACGGCCAGCGAGGAGTCCAGCGCCGCGCCGGGCGCGGCGAACGACAGCACGAGCGCGGGACGCCCGCTCTCCCGCCCCCGCAGCCAGATCCGGCGGGTGGTGAGCTGGTCCTGCACGGTGTCCCGCGCCCCCGTCACGCACCAGCGGTCCCGGACGCGCTCCCCATGACCCAGCACGTCGTCCTGCGCGACGGTGAAACCGACCCGCGAACGCACGGTGTCGCGCAGCCCGTCGGGCAGTTCCTCCCGCCGCCGGTAAGCCCGGACGAGCAGCCGCAGCAGCGCGTACTCCTCCAGCAGCCGGTCGGGCCAGCCGGGCTGCCGGGGGATCGCCGCGAGCGCCCTGACCTGCCCCGCCAGCGCACCGGCCTGCGCGTCGACGAGCCGGCGCGCGGCGTCGTCCCACAGCCCGTAGGGCGCCTTCTCCGCCTGCGCGAGCCCGTGGGTCACCTGGTCGCGGAACCACTGGTCGAGCTCGGCGAGGCCGTCCTCGACCCGCCGCTCGCGCCGCTCCACCGTCTTCGGGTCACGCGCCTTCGCCGCGCCCGCCGCCTTGCGCTCGAGCGCCTTCCCGGCCCGGTCGCGGCGCTGCTCGATCCACTCCGCGGCCCAGCCGGGGCGCGCCCCGGCCGCGACCGCCCCGTCCGACCACAGGAGCAGCAGCCCGAGGACGTGCTTGCACGGAACCTTGCGGCTCGGGCACGAGCAGCGGAACGCCGGCCCGGCCAGGTCGGCGCACGCCCGGTAGACACTGCTGCCACTGCCCTGGCACTCGCCCCAGACGGCCTCGTCGTCGCAGCCCGTCCCGCCCCACCGGGCCGGCCGGGCGACGCCGCCGGCCGCCTTCGCGGACGCCGCGTCCGGCGCCAGCGCGGCGACCCGCCCCCGATCCCATCGACCGCTCACCCCCCGAAACTATCCGCCCCGTCCGACATTCTCAGCGTGATGTTCCCCCGGCCGCGACCGGGAGCCGCCTGGTAGGCGGTCCGCGCGACGGGCGGTCGGCTCACTGGCCGGGGAGGGTGGGGAGGTGGAGGGAGACGTCGGGGAAGAGGAGGGCGCCGCCGGCGAGGAGGGCGACGAGGGCGGTGGCGCCGAACAGGGTGACCCACGCCAGGCCAGGGACGCCGGTGAGGTGCGCGAGCTGGTCGGCGTCGGAGCTCGGCGCCATGTGCCGGGCGCGCATCCGCTGCAGCTCGATCACCGGCCGCGTCGCGGCGAGGAGCAGGAACCAGGCGGCGAGGTAGGCGAAGCCGGCCTGGACCTCGGCGCCGCCGAACCAGGACACCAGGAAGACGACCGCGCCGGTCGCGACGACCGACAGCGCGCCGTAGGCGTTGCGGATCATCACGAGCATCGCGGCGAGCAGGGCGAGGGTGAACCAGAGCATCAGCGTGATGCGGCCGGCGGCGAGCAGCAGCGCGAAGAACAGGCCGAGCAGCGGCGGCGTCACGTACCCGGCCATCGCGGTGAAGATCATTCCGGGGCCGTGCGGCTTGCCGCGCGACACGGTGACGCCGGAGGTGTCGGAGTGCAGCTTGATGCCGTCCAGCTTGCGGCCGGTGAGCAGGGCGATCAGCGCGTGCCCGCCCTCGTGCGCGATCGTCACGGTGTTGCGCGCGACCCGCCAGGTGGGGCCGTGCAGCACCGCGGCCAGCGCGACGACGCCGACGAGGACGACGAGCCACCACGGGGGGTCCGGCTGCGTTCCCGTCACGCGGTTCCACAGGTCGGCGATGCTTGCGTGTTCCACGTCCACCTCGGGGTCGTCGGTCGGGGGATGCCCAACATTAGGACGTCGGGGATAACGTTCGCGTTCGGTTCGTGACGCTAGGGATGCGGCGAAGTCCACCGGAACCGACATCGGACGGCACGGGTGATCGGCCGGTTGTGTTCCACGTCACGCCTACTGTCGCGTAGCTCGCGCTTTATCGAGACTCGCCGGATATGGCGTGACCGCGCCGCCGGGAGAGACGTCCGCGGGGCTCGGCTGGACGCGGTTCGACCCGCTCCCGGACGTCCGCCCGCCCCGAGTCGCCGCGCTAGGGACGCGGGGGCAGGCCGACGGCGATCTCGCCGCCGAGGACCGCGCCCGACTCCAGGTCCAGGTCGTCGCCGCTCCAGAACCGGCCCGGGTCGAACCAGTTCGGGCGGCGGCCCTTCGGCAGCAGCCCCATCGCCTGGTACGTCACCGCGACGATCTCCGCGCAGAACGCCGTCTCCAGGTTCATGTCGCGCTCGGCCGGGCGGCGGATCGGGACCCGGCCGCGCAGCCACCGCGACGCCAGCCGCGACGTGGACGGGAACGGCGTGCCGTCCAGCCGGGCCACCGCGCGCAGCGCCGCGTCCTCCATCTCCCCGGACGCCGGCGGGTCGAGCTGCCGCAGCCAGGCCCGCTGCCCGTACCGGTCGCCCCATGTCAGCACGGCGTCGCGCAGGTCGTGGAGCTGCGCGCCGCGCTGGTGGCCGCCCGACCACAGGTCCGGCAGCGAGCGGCCGAGCTCGGCGTGCCACATCAGCGGCGGCAGGTCGTCGATGACCAGCGACATGCCGACGTGGTTCACCGGGCTGTTCGTCGTCATCTGGATGGCGCGGTCGGCGACCGTCCGGCCGCGGAACAGCCACACGTCGCCGGTGCGGGTCAGGTCGGCGGCCTCGTCGAGGGAGATGCTCGTGCCCGGCATGGTCGATACCGTAGCCGCATGCGGTGGTGGAGAAGGGCCGGCCTGTGGAAGGCGCTGGGCATCGCGGGGTTCCTCGGAGTGGCGGCGACCGGGGCGGTGATCGTGCGCTCCGAGCGGCGGCGCCGCGCGTACACGCCGGAGGAGATCCGGAGCCGGCTGCACGAGCGGCTGGACCGCACCGGGCAGGACGGAACGCCGGGGGACGGCTCGTGACGGCCCGCCGGGTCCGCGTGCCGGGCTCGCTGGACCTGGAGCTGGCCTGGGAGGCGGTGTCCGGGGCGCTCGCGCCGACGCCCGCCGTCCCGTCCGGCCTGGCACCGGACGCGCTGCTGAAACTGGAGACCTTCCAGCCGACCGGCTCGTTCAAGGTGCGCGGCGCGCTCGCCGCCGTGGCGGCGCTGCCGGACGGCACGCCGGCCGTCACCGCGAGCGCCGGCAACCACGGCCTGGGCATGGGGTACGCGGCGGCCCGGTCCGGCGCGGACGTGACGGTGGTCGTGTCGAGGCGGGCGTCCCCGGTGAAGGTGGATCGGATCGGCGCGTTCCCGGTCCGGCTCGTCCTGCACGGCGACACCTACGACGAGGCCGAGGCGCACGCGATGACGCTGCCCGGCCACTACGTCTCGCCCTACAACGACCCGGCGGTCATCGCCGGGCAGGGCACCATCGGCCGGGAGCTGGACGCGCAGGCGGACGGACCGCTCACGGTGATCGCGCCGGTCGGCGGCGGGGGCCTGCTCGCCGGGCTCAGCCTGTGGGCGCGCGAGCGCGGCGGCGTGCGGATCGTCGGGGTGGAGTCGGCGGTGTCGCGCGGCGTGTCGGCGTCGGTCGCCGCCGGGCGGGTGGTCGAGGTGGAGGTCGGCGAGACGTTCGCCGACGGGCTGCCCGGCAACCTGGAGGCCGGCTGCGTGACGCCGGAGGTGATCGGGGCGGACGCGGCGCTGACCGCCGTCACCGACGCGGAGATCCGCACCGCGCTGCGCTGGCTGTTCGCCGAGCACGGCCTGGTCGCCGAGGGCGCGGGCGCGGCGGGCGTCGCGGCGGTGCTGGCCGGCAAGGTCGAGATCACCGGCCGGCCGGTCGTGGTCGTGTCCGGCCGCAACATCACCCTCCCGGCGTACACGGACGCCCTGCGCTCCTGACGCGGGCCCGGGGCCGCCGCGCCTTTTCCGTACGGAAATAGGGGACATTTCTTTTGGCGTTGCCCATCGTTGCCCCAATTCCGCTCCAGCGCGCGCCGGTGCCGCATAACCTCGGTCCCCGCGGCGCGAGGGGCGCCGCGCCCGGGAACGGAAGGGGGAGGGGCCCGCCGTGACGGAGGACGTCATCGCGCAGCCGGCGCCGGAATCGCCGCCCAGGAAATCGCATTACGGAAATCTCGTCCGAATGGCGTATTTCGTTCTTCCGGGCCGCGGAAAGCGCGTCTACCGGCTGGCGGTCGCCCGCCGGATCGTGGACGCCACCGCCCGCGGCCCGCGCGACCGCACCGCCCCCGGCCTCGCCCGCCGCCGCACCCGCGTGCTGCGCCGCGCGCTGCGCCCCTCCCGCCGCCTGCAGATCGGCCTCGGCCCCTGGCTGCGCGCGCTGCCCGCGCGGCTGCCCGACCCGGCGCTGACCGCCGCGCTCGCCGAGTTCGACCCGTACGTGCGGGTCGCCTACGTGCTGCTGCGCATCGAGGGCCTGCCGAAGTACGCCGTCCGCGACCAGCTCCGGGAGCTGCGGGTGCGCGACCCCTGGCCCGTCATCGACGCCGCCTGCGCCGTCTCGATCCCCGTCCCGCACCGCGCCGAGCGGTTCGACCCGGCGCACCTGCGCCCCGTCCGGACCCGCTCGGTGCTGCCGCTGGTGACGGCCGCCGCGCTCACCACCGCGCTGGTCGGCGTGCTGATCCACACCGGGTCGGGACGCCCGGGCGCCGCCGCCCCGAGCCTGCGGCTCGCCGCTGCCCCGCCGTCCGCCTGGACGCGCGGCCCCCGCACCCTGGACGCCTGGCCCGCGCGCGGCGACCTCGCCGGCGACCGCGCGTTCCTCGACCGCGCCGCCGCCGCATGGGCGACGGCCAAGGGCGGCCGGAGCCCCGGCGGCGGCACCGCCCAGCTCCTCTATGCCGGGCACGCGGGCGGCGCGCCGCTCGCGCTGATGCGGCGCGGCGACCGCGTCGCCCGCTACGCCCCGCCCGGCCTGGACGTCGTCACCGCCGGCACCGACGCGTCCGCCCCGATCGCCCTCGGCGGCGGACGCTACCTCCTCGCGCCCTGGGAACCGGCGCCCCGCACCCTCGCGGGCGCCGCCCTGCCCGCCCGCGACGGCGTCGTCGCGCCCGCGCCCGCCGGAACGCCCTGCGGGCGCGGCCCGCTCTTCCACCTCGGCGACCGCACGCTCGGCTACCTCGGCGGCCCGCGCGCCGCCGTCCTCACCTACCACTCGCCCGGCTACGCGCCGGGCGGGGCGCCCGCCGCGCCCGCCCGCCTCGGCCCCGGCGCGGTGCGGACCTGGAACCGCCTCGGCTGCCTCGAACCGCCGCGGAGCCGGCCCGTCACCGACGCCATGGCCTGGGAGTTCTGGTCCGGGACGCTCCCGCACGGCGGCGCGCCCGCCAGCTGGTTCTGCACCCGGACGGCCTACGCCGACGGCGGGCGGGCCGGCGCGTCCATGCTCGTCGCCGACCGGCCGCACGACACCGGCCCCTGCGACGCGCGGCGCCCGGTGTCGGGCACCTGGTGGCAGTCGCCGTCGGGCCGCTGGTACTTCCTCGCCGCCGCCGCGTCCGTGCTCGTCCCGCGGGTGCGGGGGGCGCTCGGCCCCGCCACGACCGATCACCGGCTGCTGGTCGCCCGGCCGGAGCGCGGCCCGAACGTCCCGGTCGCGGTCACCGCCGCGCCCCGCTGAACGGGGCCGGTCAGAACCCACTTACCGCGATCGGGCACACTAGGGTGACCGAACGGGATTCAGCGCCGGCCGCGGGGGGACCGCCCCGGGACCGGCCCCCGGCGGAGACAGGTGGGACCGAAAGGGGCTGCAGATGGGCAAGGGGCCGCTCTCCGGAGTGCGCGTGGTCGAGCTGGCCGGGATCGGGCCGGGGCCGTTCGCCGCGATGCTGCTCGCCGATCTCGGCGCCGACGTCATCCGGGTCGACCGCCCGTCCGCGGTGCGGGACGCCGCCACCGGCGGCACCGACTTCAGCAACCGCGGCAAGCGCTCGATCGCCATCGACCTCAAGAGCGAGAAGGGCAAGGACGTCGTGCTCCGCCTCGTCGAGCGGTCCGACGTCCTGATCGAGGGCTTCCGGCCCGGCGTCACCGAGCGCCTCGGCCTCGGCCCGGACGACTGCCTCGCCCGCAACCCCCGCCTCGTCTACGGCCGGATGACCGGCTGGGGCCAGGAGGGCCCGCTGGCGCGGACCGCCGGCCACGACATCGGCTACATCGCCATCACCGGCGCGCTGCACGCCATCGGCCGCGCCGGCGGCCCGCCGCAGGTCCCGCTGAACCTGCTCGGCGACTTCGCCGGCGGCAGCATGTACCTCGTCGTCGGCGTCCTCGCCGCGCTGCTGGAGGCCAAGACCAGCGGGCGCGGGCAGGTCGTCGACACCGCCATCGTGGACGGCGCCGCCCACCTGTCCACCTTCATCCACGGCTTCCTCGCGGGCGGCATGTGGCAGGACCGGCGCGGCGTCAACTTCCTCGACACCGGCGCCCCCTGGTACGACGTGTACGAGACCGCCGACGGCGGGCACATGGCGGTCGGCGCGATCGAGCCCCAGTTCTTCGCCGAGTTCGTGCGCCGCCTCGGCGTCGACACCGAGGACCTCCCCGACCAGCAGGACCGCGCCCGCTGGCCCGAGATGCGCGAGCGCTTCGCCGCCGCGTTCAAGGCGAAGACCCGCGACGAGTGGACCGAGGTCTTCGTGCCCAGCGACGCGTGCGTGGCGCCCGTCCTGTCGATGAACGAGGCCAAGGAGCACCCCTTCAACACCGCCCGCGACGTCTTCCCCGAGCGCGCCGGCCACCGCCAGCCCGCCCCGGCGCCGCGCTTCTCCCGCACCGCCACCGACACCGACGGGCTCCCCGTCCTGCCCGGCGGCCAGACCCGCGCCGTCCTGGAGGACCTCGGCTTCGACGACATCGACGCCCTCCTCGCCGACGGCGCGGTCGCCCAGGCCTGACGCCCGCGCCGTGAGGGCGCCCGGCCGGGCGCCCTCCGGGCGGTGTCAGCGCCTTTCCTGCCGGGAGCCCCGCCGCAGGGTGATGGACATGACGTCGCTCGGGCCGTCCAGTTCCAGGCGGTGCCAGCGGCCCCGGGGGACGATCACGGCTCGGCCCGCCGGGAGCCGGACCATCTCCTCCTCGCCGCCGGGCCCCTCGGGGCGGAAGTACATGCGGACCCCGCCGCCGGCCAGGCAGCACACCGCCTCCTCGGCCGCCGGGTGCACCTCCCAGTGGTCGGCGTGGACGTCCGCGTCGGTCTCGACGTGGAACGCCGCGACCTGCCACCCGCCGTCGTCGGTGGTCATCCGGCGCTCGCCGCTGCGCACCGCGCCGTCCGGGTGGAAGGTGAGGGCGAGGGCGAACATGTCGATCGGCTGCGTCATGACGGTGTTCCTTCCAGTCGGTTCTCCGCCGGAGCGGCGGACGGTACGGGCGCGGACCGCTCCCGGCGGGGGAGGGCCAGCGCGACGAGCGCGGCCACCAGGAACAGGGCCGCGGAGACGGTGAGGCTCAGGGCGTAGCCGCCGTTCAGCGCGGCGGGGGAGGCCGCGTCGCCGGTGCGGTGCGCGGCGACCGTGGCGAGGGCGGCGAGGCCGACGCAGCCGCCGAGCTGGCGGGAGCTGTTGAGCAGCCCCGACGCCGTCCCGGCCTCCCGGGCCGCGACCCCGGTGGTGGCCGCAGCGGCGACGGGCGCCAGCACGAGCCCGATGCCGATGCTGCCCACCACCGACGGGCCGAGCACGTCGGTGAGGAAGCCGCCGTTCGGGCTGATCCGGGTGAACCAGGCCAGCCCGGCGGCGGCGAGCAGGCTGCCCGGCACCAGCGCCGCGCGGGGCGAGCGGTTCCCGGCGACCCGGGTCGCGAGCAGTGTGCCGAGCACGACGCCGGCCGAGAACGGCAGGAAGGCCAGGCCCGTCTCGGCGGCGCCCATGCCGAGCACCTGCTGCATGTAGAGGGAGACGAAGTAGAACGCGGCGAACTGGCCCGCCGCCGCCAGGAAGACGATCACGTTCGCGCCCGCGACCCAGCGGTTGCGCAGCAGGCCCGGCCGCATGAGCGGCGCGCGGACCCGGGCCTCGACGGCGACGAAGGCCGCGAGGAGCAGGGCGGCGCCGCCGAGGCAGGCGAGGGTGGCCGGGTCCGACCAGCCGACGGCGTCGGTGCGCACCACGCCGAAGACCAGCAGCCCGAACCCGGCGGTCGCCAGCACCGCGCCGGGCACGTCCATCCGCTCGCGGGCGCCCGCGCGCGCTTGGGCGGCCACGCCCGCCGGGACGAACGCGAGGGTGAGCGCGACGAAAGGCAGGTTGACGAGCATCACCCAGCGCCAGCCCGCGTACTCGGTGAGCACGCCGCCCGCGAGGACGCCGAGGGCGCCTCCCGCCGCGTTCATCGCGCTCCACACGCCGAGGGCGCGGACCCGCGCGCGGCCCTCGGTGAACGTGGTGGTCAGCAGGGCGAGCGAGGCCGGGGCCGCGGCGGCGGCGCCGAGACCCTGGCCTGCGCGCGCCGCGACGAGCTGCCACGGCGCCTGGGCGAGCCCGCCGGCGAGCGAGCACAGCCCGAACACGGCGAGGCCGAGGACGAACATCCGGCGCCGCCCGTACAGGTCGCAGGCCCGGCCGCCGAGCAGCAGGAACCCGCCGAAGGCGAGCGCGTAGACGTGGACGACCCAGGACAGGCCGACCGGTGCGAAGCCGAGGGCGGTCCTGATCGCCGGGAGCGCGACGTTCATCACCGCCATGTCCAGCGCGAAGACGAACTGGGCGACGCAGGCCGCCGCGAGCACCGCCCAGGGGCGTTCTTTTTTATACATGTATAAAAACTAACCGGCGGCGGGCCCGGCTGTCGAGTCCGCGATGATGGGGGGATGCCGCAACCGTCCGCCCAGCGGGGCAGGCCGCCCCGGATCTCCCGCGCCGAGATCGTCGAGACCGCGCGCCGGATCGTGGACGAGGAGGGCGTGGACCGGCTGACGATGCGCCGGCTGGCCAAGGAGGTCGGCAGCACGCCGATGGCGCTGTACCACCACGTCCGCGACAAGGAGCAGCTGCTCGTCCTGCTGCTCGACGACTACGCCGCGCGGATGGCGCGCGAGCCCGACCTGCCCGCCGACCCCCGCGAGCGGGTCGTGGCGGCGGCCGCCGCGATCCGGGAGACGCTCGCCGCGTGCCCCTGGGTCGCGGAGGTGCTCACGGCCGACGACCTGATGTCGCGGTCGGCGCTGTGGTTCGTCGAGCAGATCCTGGCCGGCCTGGAGGAGAGCGGGCTGAGCCCCGAGCGGGCCGTCCACGCCTACCGGGCGATCTGGTACTACACCGCCGGGGAGATCATCGTGCGGGCCGCGGCGGCGCGGCGCCGGGCGGGCGACGAGCGGCCGACCTACCGCGAGCGGGTGTTCGCCGACATCGACGCCGCCGAGCTGCCCCGCCTCGCGCGGGTCGCGGACCGCTGGGCGGCGCTGACCGCGCAGGACACCTACGCCGACGGCCTGCGCGCGCTGGTCGACGGGCTCGTCGGCGCCCCCTAGCGCACGGCGCCGCCGCAGAGGCGCGCGCGGCCGCGCCGCGCACGGGTACGCCGCAGGTCGGAGGGCATGCGGGCGGTCCCGGTTGTGAGCCGCCTGACAATTCCTCCGGGCCAAGTGGCGAGTCCTGCTACAAGACCGCGCGGAAACGCGGCCGTACCTTGTCACCACCTCAGCTGATCAGCGCGGCCGCACCCACCCCCGATCTCACGACGATCCGCGGCCGGGGCCCCGCACTCGCCGTCGCGGGGTTCCGGCGCCGTTTCGGCGTGCCCGCTTCCAGGGAGATGAACATGCGTTTCAGGCGACTCAAGTCCTGGGCCGTCATCGCCGCGGCGATCCCCACCGCCCTCGGGCTGTCCGCCGTGGCCGCGCCCGCGGCCCACGCGGAGACGAGCCCGGACGGCGCCAACGACTGGAACTGCAAGCCGTCGTTCCTGCACCCGCGTCCGGTGGTGCTGGTGCACGGCACGTTCGAGAACATGGCGTTCAACTGGCAGAAGCTCTCGCCCGCGCTGAAGAAGGCCGGATACTGCGTCTACGCGCTCAACTACGGCGGCGCGCAGGACGCCCCGATCCAGGGCACCGGTGAGATCGCCGCGTCCGCGGGCCAGCTGTCGGCGTTCGTCGACAAGGTGCTGGCCGCGACCGGCGCCTCGAAGGTCGACATGGTCGGGCACTCCCAGGGCGGGATGATGCCCCGCTACTACCTGAAGTTCCTCGGCGGCGCCTCGAAGGTCAACAAGCTGATCGGGATCGTGCCGTCCAACCACGGGACGAACCTGGACGGGCTGGTGGAGCTCGGCAGCCTGCTCGGCATCACGCAGGCGGTGGTGAAGGCCGCGCCGGCGGCGGGCGAGCAGATCACCGACTCCGACTTCCTGAAGAACCTCAACGCGGGCGGCGACACGGTGCCCGGCGTGCAGTACATCGTGCTGTCCACCAAGTACGACGAGGTCGTCACGCCGTACACCTCGGAGTTCCTGAACGGCACCAACGCGCAGAACGTGCTGCTGCAGGACAAGTGCGCGAACGACACCAACGCGCACGTGGGCATCGCGTTCGACCCGGTCATGATCAAGTTCGTCGAGAACTCGCTCGACGTCTGGGGCCCGTACTGGCCCATCGACTGCGGCAACCCGCTCGGCTGACGTTCCCGGAGAGAGGCGGCGCCCGGCGGTGTCCCCCTTCACCGCCGGGCGCCGCGCCGCGCCCCGCGCGCGCTCAGAGCCCGAGGCGCTTCGCGACGATCTCGTTCATGATCTCGTTGGTGCCGCCGCCGATGCCGAGGAGGCGGGCGTCGCGGTAGTGGCGCTCCACCTCCGACTCCCGCATGTAGCCCATCCCGCCGTGCAGCTGCACCGCCTCGTGGACGACGTGCTCGCACGCGTAGACGGCGGTGTTCTTCGCGTACGCGGTCTCGGTGAGGACGTCCTCGCCGGCGGCGTGCCGTTCAGCGACCGACCGGGTGTAGGCGCGCGCCACGTCCACCTGCCGGGCCATCTCGGCGACCTTGTGCCGGACGAGCTGCCGGGACGACAGCGGGCGGCCGAACGTCTCGCGGTCCCGGATCCAGCTCATCGTGAGGTCGAGGCAGCGCTGCGCGGTCGCGTACGCCTGGACGGCCAGGGACAGCCGCTCGGTGACGAAGTTCTGCACGATCTGCAGGAACCCGCTGTTCTCCGCGCCGATCAGGTTCGCGGCGGGCACCCGGACGTCGTCGAAGGCGAGCTCGGCGGTGTCGGAGCACTGCCAGCCCATCTTCCGCAGCGCCTTGGAGACGGTGAAGCCGGGCGTCCCCTTCTCGATGACGATCAGCGAGATCCCGCCGAAGCCCGGTTCGCCGGTGCGGACGGCGGTGGTGACGAAGTCGGCCCGCACGCCGGAGGTGATGAACATCTTGGCGCCGTTGACGACGTAGGCGTCTCCGTCGCGGACGGCGGTGGTGCGGATGCCCGCGACGTCGGAGCCGGTGCAGGGCTCGGTGACGCCGAGCGCGCCGATCTTCTCCCCGGCGAGCACGGGCCGCGCGAACCGGTCGATCAGGTCCTTGTCGCCGGACGCGATGAGGTGGGGGAGGGCGATGCCGTGCGTGAACAGCGACGCGACGACGCCGCCCGACCCGCCCGCCTGGATGATCTCCTCGGCGACGATGAGCGCGTCGAACAGCTCGCCGCCCGAGCCGCCGGCCTCCTCCGGGAACCCGGCGCCGAGGATGCCCGCGTCGGCGGCGCGGCGGTGCAGGGACCGGGGCAGCTCCCCGGCGTCCTCCCACTCCGGCAGCGACGGGACGATCTCCCGCGCGGTGAAGTCGCGGACGAGCTCGCGCAGCGCCGCGCGCTCGGGGGTCTGCCAGGGGTTCAACGCGCCCTCCTCGTGATTAGAACGAGGTTCGGAATCTAGCAGCCCCCCGGCCGCCACCTCCGCGGGCGCTCCCGGCATGCGCTCCTAGCGGGCGCCGTGCCCGTCCTCGGTGGGGATCGCGGTGAGCTCGCCGATGTGCCGGCGCAGGATCGTCCGCATCTCGTCCGGGCCGGTGCTCTCCGGTTGCAGGACGGCGTGCAGCGTCAGCCCGTCGACCAGCGCGTGCACCCGCGCCGCCTCCGCACCGATGTCGAGGCCCGGTCGCAGGATGTCGACGCGGCCGGCCGCCTCCAGCACGCGCACCGCGATCGAGCGCAGGTCGTCGTGCATCTCCCGGGCGAGCGGCCGCAACTCGGGGCGGGTGCGGGCGCCGACGGTGAACGCCAGCCACACCTCGGCCTCCTCGCGCCGCTCGGCGTCCAGCGGCAGCAGCTCGGCGAAGAGCGCCTCCACCGTCGCGACGTGCTCGGCGGGAGGGGCCGCAGGGTCGGGGACGGCGAGCCGGCCCGCGCGGCGCCGCATCCGCTCGCCGGCCCGCTCGGCGAAGTACCGCATCGCGAAGATCATGATGTCGGCCTGGCCGCCGAAGTAGTGCCGCACGGACCCGATCGCGAGGTCCGCCTCGGCGGCCACGTTGCGCAGCGACGCCTGCTCCAGGCCGTCCCGGCGGGCGACCCGGAACACGGCCTCGGGCCGTCCGGGCTCGGCCGGCTCGCCGTCCGCGGCGCCCTGCACTACCTGGACCGCGCCGAGACCCGCCGGACGGAGGGAACCGATGATCGTCGCGACCGGTGACGGCGAACTGCTCACCGAGCTGCTGCTGGACCGGCTGCTCAAGGGCGCGATCGTGCTGGCGGCCTTGATCGTGCTGGTGGTGGTCCTCACGATCGTCTACCGCAGGACCGGCCCGAAGGACCCGCCCTAGCCGGCCGCGTTGGCGACCGCCTTGGCCCACAGCGCGAGTGCGTCGTCGATCTGGGACGCGTCCACCACCAGCGGCGGGATCATCCGGACGACGTTGCCGAACGCGCCGCAGGTGAGCAGCAGCAGCCCCTGCTCGGCGGCGGCGCCGTGGGCGCGCTGGGCGGCGGCCGTGTCGGGCTCGCCGTCCGGCGTGCTGAACTCGCACGCCTGCATCAGCCCGAGGCCGCGCACGTCGCCGATCTCCGGATGGCCGGCCGCGACCTCGCGCAGGCCCGCGTTCAGCCGGGCGCCGAGCACCGCCGCGTTCTCCACCAGGTTCTCGTCCCGGATCACCTCCAGCGTGGCGAGCGCGGCGGCGCACGCGACCGCGTTGCCGCCGTAGGTGCCGCCCTGCGACCCCGGCCACGCCTTCTCCATCAGCGCGGTCGGCGCCGCGATCGCCGACAGCGGGAACCCGCTGGCCAGGCCCTTCGCGGTGATCAGCACGTCGGGACCGACCGCCGCGTGCTGGTGGCCCCAGAAGCGGCCCGTCCGGCCGTACCCGGTCTGCACCTCGTCCACCACGAGCAGGATCCCGTGCCGGTCGGCGCGCTCGCGCAGCCCCTCCAGGAACGCGGGCGGCGCCGGGATGTAGCCGCCCTCGCCGAGCACCGGCTCGACCACGAACGCGGCGGTGTCGGACGCGGGGCTGGACGTCGCGAGCGCGTAGTCCAGCTCGCGCAGCGCGAACCGGGTCGCCTCGTCCTCGTCCCACCCGTACCGGTAGGCCTGCGGGAACGGCGCGACGGCGACGCCCGGCATCAGCGGGCCGATGCCCGCGCGGAACTTGGTGCCCGCGGTGGTGAGGGCGGCGGCGCCCATCGTCCGCCCGTGGAACGAGCCGTGGAAGACGACGATGTTCTGCCGCCCGGTGGCGTGCCGGGCGAGCCGGATGGACGCCTCGACGGCCTCGCTGCCGCTGTTGAGGAAGAACAGCGAGTCCAGGCCGTCCGGCAGGACGTCGCCGAGCGCCTCGACCAGCCGCAGCAGCGGCCGGTGCATCACCGTCGTGTACTGGCCGTGGATCAGCGTGCCGACCTGCTCGCGCGCCGCCTCCACGACGCGCGGATGGCAGTGCCCGGTGTTCGTGACGCCGATGCCCGCGGTGAAGTCCAGGTGGCGGCGGCCGTCGGCGTCGTAGAGGTAGACCCCCTCGCCGCGCTCCGCCAGGACGGGGGTGGCCTGCTTGAGCAGGGGTGAGAGCTGAGCCATCGCGTCCTCCGGTAGATTGTCGACAATCTGCACGCTAGGTCGCCCGGGACCGGATGTCCAGGGGACCCCTCCTACGTGGAGCGCAGGCGCCGGATCGAGTCGGTCATGTGCTCCTCGATCAGCTGGAGCAGCCGCTCCTCCTCGCCGTCGCCGATCGCGTCCACCAGCCGCCGGTGCTCCTCGACCAGCTCCGACGGCTCGGGATAGGTGTCCTGCAGCGCGTTCAGGCACATCCGCGTCTCCACCAGCAGCGTGTGCGCCATCCGCTCCAGCCGCGGGCTGCCGGACGAGCTGACCAGCACCTCGTGGAACGCCTGGTCGGCGTCGCTCATCGCGACCCGGTCCCGCTCGCGCGCCGCGTCGATCAGCGCCTCCAGGGCCTCGGTGAGCCGGGCGACCGCCTCGCCCCGGTTGCGCTGCATGATCAGCTCGCAGGCGGCCCGCTCGATCGCCAGCCGGGTGAGGTAGACGTCCTCGACGTCGCCCTCGTCCAAGGTGATCACGAAGAGCCCGCGGTGCGGCTCGCTGACCAGCAGGCCCTCCTGGACGAGGCGCTGCATCGCCTCGCGCAGCGGGCCGCGGCTGATGCCGAGCCGGGCCGCCAGCTCCGCCTCGCCGAGCTGCGCGCCCGGCTCCAGCGCCCCGTACATGATCGCCGAGCGCAGCTCGTCGGACACGATCTCGACCGTCGACCTGCGCGGGACGGGTTCCAGCTCACCCAACCGGCCCATCGGCGGGCCCCTTTCGTCATAGCTGCCAGGGATCTGCTCCCGGCGCCGGGGCGGGGACGGCGAACAGCCGGCCGAGCCCGGCGCGCGGCTCGAGCCCGGCCGGGCCCGCGGCGAGCCGCAGCCCCTCCCACACGCTCACCTGGTTGGCGGTGAGCACCGGCTTGCCGACCCGCCGCTCCAGCTCGTCGAGCCAGGCCACGGTGTGCAGCGCGGTGTCGGGCACCAGCACCGCCTCGGCGTCGGGATGGTCGTTGGCCGCGACGAACTCCAGGACCTCGTCGCGGCCGAGGGTTCCGACCTCGGCGGCGGTGACGATGCCCCGGCAGGACAGCGCCACCACCTCGATGCCGGCGTGGCCGAGGAACGCGCCGAACCGCTCGGCGACGTCGGCGGGATAGGTCGCGGCCACGGCGACCCGGCGCAGGCCGAGCGCGCGGGCCGCGTGCACGAACGCGAACGACGTGCTGGACGCGGGCACCCCCGCGGCCTCGCGGACGCCCCGGACCTGCGCGGCGGCGCCGTCCCAGCCGAACACGAAGCTGCCGCTCGTGCACGCCCACACGGCGGCCCGCACGCCCATCGCGCGCAGCGCGCGGGCGCCCTCGCCGAGCACGTCGTCGCCGCCGATGTCCAGCAGCGCGTCCACCCGGTGGGCGTCCTCGCGCATCAGCGTGTGCACGACCGGCAGGCTGACGTCGCCCGCTCCCGAACCGCGCAGCGCGCGCTCGATCGCGGGGTAGTCGTCCTCGGCACTGTAGCCCGGGTAGAGGAACCCCGCGGCGGGACCGTTGTGCTGCATGTTGTCGACAATCCTACCTTCATCGATCATGCCTTCGCCGATCATGGACGTCAGGCGGCCGTCTGGCTGCCGAGCTGCACCAGCCACTGCCCCGGACCGGCCGCCGAGCGGCCCATCGCGCGCAGCGCCGAGCACATGGTGACCTGGTTGGCGGTGAGCACCGGCTTGCCGATCATCTGCTCCAGCGGGGCGATGATGTCGTAGGTCGGCACGTTGGTGCAGCTGATGAACACCGCCTCGGCCTCCGGCCGGTCCACCGACGACACCGCGCTGACGATCTCGCCGTAGCCGACCTTCCAGATGTGGCTGAGCAGCCCCATCCCGACCGACGACACCACCTCGATGCCGTACTCGCCGAGGAACGAGACCAGCCGCTCGGTGACCGCGTCGATGTAGGGCGTCACCACCGCGATCCGGCCCGCGTTCAGCAGCCGCAGCGACTCCACCAGCGAGCCGGACGTGGTGGCGACCGCGGGCGCGCCCGCCGCGGCCATCGTCCGGTGCAGCGCCAGCTCGCCGGCCCTGCCGCGGATGAAGCTGCCGGACGCGCAGGCGTAGGCCACCGCGAGCGGCTCCGGCGCGAGCACGTCCCGGGTCGCCTGCCGGACGATCGAGTGGTCCGACAGCGCCGAGGCCATCTCGACGGTGACCGGCACCGGGACGTACGGCAGCCGGGTCATGAACAGCGACACGTCGTCGGGCGTCCACCGCCACAGCTCGCGGTCGAGCGCGAAGTCGAACGGCGCGACCACGCCGATGCCCTGCTGCGCCACCAGCTCGGGCCCGACGACCAGCGTGGGGTCGAATGTCATCTGCGCGGCCACCGCTCTAGGACTCGTGCCGGCGGTAGACCAGGCGCTCGCCGACGGCGCCGGACCGCCAGACGTCGTTGCACGCCTCGGCCATCCGGTCGAGGCCGTCGACGATCGTCGCGTACACGTTGCCGGGCACCCAGCCGACGTCGCCGTTCAGCAGCAGGTTGTTGCGGCCGTAGAAGATCGCGAGGTCGATGACGCCGGGCAGCTCGTGGATGTTCTTCTCCTCCTTGAACGCCCGGTCGAGCATGCCGCCGGGGAAGGAGAAGTAGACGACGTCGCCGGGGATCGGGGTCACCGTCGGGTTCTCCAGCCCGACCTCCTCCTCGGCGAACCGCTCCACCATCGTGTAGACCTCGTTGCGCGCGTACTTGGCGTGGTATGCGTCCCCGCCGAGCGGCAGGGCGCGCCATACCGCCTCGCAGGTGCGCGGCGCGTCCTTCTCGAGGAGTTCGGCGACGCAGGACACGCCGCGCTTCTCCAGTGAGATGGTCATGAGCCTGGGCATGCCGGACCTCCCCGTGGACAGGGGTGGGCGAGAGCGTCGCCACCCGAAAGGACTCTTGCGTTAGAGCGCTCTGGGACGCGTCCTGGCCTTGGGCAATACGGTTGCGACGGTCTTGCAGCACGATCAGCGCGGCCACCTGGCGGTCCATCCCCGCTGATTGTTGACAATCCTACGAAGCGTTCCTAGCGTGTCAATGCCCCGCCATGTTGCCTTCCCGTAAATTCCGGAACACCGAAAGTGGCCGCCGATGGAGCCAGGTCCGAACGCGTCCGGTGAACCGCCCCGCGTGGTGGTGCTCCAGGACGACGTCCCGCCGCCCGCGATGGCGGCCGCCGAGCGCCTCGCGCAGGTCGTCTACGTGCGGAAACCGCAGCTCGCGGCCGCTCTTCCCGGCTGCGACGCGCTGTTCGTGTGGGACTTCTGGTCGGACGCGCTGGCGGCCGCGTGGCCCCGCGAGGGCGGCCCGCGCTGGGTGCACATCGCGAGCGCCGGAGTCGATCGCCTGCTGTTCCCCGGCCTGGTGGAAGGCAACACCATCGTCACCAATTCGCGAGGGGTGTTCGACGAGCCGATCGCCGAATACGTCCTCGGCCTGGTGCTCGCCTTCGCCAAGGACCTGCCCGCCACCGTCCGCCTGCAGGGCGAGCGGCGCTGGCGGCACCGCGAAACCCAGCGGATCACCGGGGCCCGCGCGCTGGTCGCCGGCACCGGTCCGATCGGCCGCGCCATCGCCCGCCGGCTCGCCGCCGCCGGGCTGCGCGTGTCCGGCGCGGGCCGCACCGCCCGCGAGGGCGACCCCGACTTCGGCGTCGTCCACCCGATGGAGCGGCTGCACGACGCGCTCGCCGACGCTGACTACGTCGTGCTCGCCGCGCCGCTCACCCCCGCCACCCGCAACATGATCGACGCCGCCGCGCTCGCCCGGATGCGGCCGTCCGCGCGGCTGATCAACGTCGGGCGCGGGCCGCTGGTCGCCGAGGACGACCTGGTCGAGGCGCTGCGCGCCCGCCGCATCGCGGGCGCGGCGCTCGACGTGTTCGTGGACGAGCCCCTCGCGCCGTCCTCGCCGCTGTGGGGCATGCCCGAGGTCATCGTGTCCCCGCACATGTCGGGGGACGTCGTCGGCTGGCGCGACGAGCTGGTCCGGCTGTTCACCGACAACCTCGACCGGTTCGCGCACGGCCGCGAGCTGCGCAACGTCGTCGACAAGCGGCTGGGCTACGTGCGCCCGGACGCGGACGCCGCACCGAGCCCGTACGCCGGGCAGAGGAGGTAACCGCCATGACGGACGCGGCAGACCTGACCGCCGTCGAGTTGCTGGAGGCGTACCGGGCCAAGGAGCTCTCGCCCGTCGAGGCCGCCGAGGCCGTCCTCGCGCGGATCGACCGGGACGACCCCGGGCTCAACGCGTTCTGCCTGCTCGACCCCGGCACCACGCTGGAGGCGGCGCGGGCCTCGGCCGAGCGGTGGCGGCGCGGCGAGACCCTCGGGACGCTCGACGGCGTGCCCGTCTCGATCAAGGACGTGCTGCTCACCCGCGGCTGGCCGACGCTGCGCGGGTCCACGACGATCGACCCCGCCGGTCCGTGGACGGAGGACGCCCCGTCCGTCGCGCGGCTGCGCGAGCAGGGCGCGGTGTTCGTCGGCAAGACGACCACGCCGGAGTTCGCGTGGAAGGGCGTCACCGACAACCCGCTCACCGGGGTCACCCGCAACCCGTGGGACCCCGCCCGCACTCCCGGCGGGTCCAGCGGCGGCGCGGCGGCGGCCGTCGCGGCGGGCATGGCGCCGCTCGCGCTCGGCACCGACGGCGGCGGCTCGGTGCGCATCCCCGCCGCGTTCACCGGGACCTTCACCATCAAGCCGACGTACGGCCGCATCCCGCACTACCCGGCGAGCCCGTTCGGGACGCTCGCGCACACCGGGCCGATGACCAACACCGTCGCGGACGCGGAGCTGCTGCTGGACGCCGTGTGCGGCGCCGACGCGCGGGACTGGTCGTCCCTGCCGCCGCCCGCCGCCCCGTTCGCCGGCGCGTCCGGCGAACGGGGCGGGGACGACCTCGCCGGGCTGCGCGTCGCGTTCAGCCCGGACCTCGGCTTCGCCCGGGTCGACCCGGAGGTTGCGGCCTCGGTGGCCGCCGCGGCGGAGGTGTTCACCGAGCTGGGCGCCAAGGTGGAGCAGGCCGACCCGGGCTTCGCCGACCCGGTCGCCGACTTCGAGGTGCTCTGGTTCGCCGGCGCGGCGAAGGTCGTCGAGCACCTCGGGCCCGAGCAGCGCGCGCGGCTCGACCCCGGCCTGCGCGAGATCTGCGAGCAGGGCGCCCGCTACTCGGCCGTCGAGTACCTGACCGCGACCGCGCGCCGCATGGAGCTCGGCCGGATCATGGGGCTGTTCCACGACCGCTACGACCTGCTGCTCACCCCGACCATGCCGATCGCCGCGTTCGAGGCCGGCCGGGAGGTCCCGCCGGGCTCGCCGTCGCCCCGCTGGACGTCCTGGACGCCGTTCACCTACCCGTTCAACATGACCCAGCAGCCGGCCGCGAGCCTGCCGTGCGGGTTCACCTCGGACGGGCTGCCGATCGGCCTCCAGGTCGTCGGCGCCCGGCACGCCGACGCCCTGGTCATGGCCGCCTGCCGCGCCTACGAGCGGGCGCGGCCGTGGAGGCGGTTCAGCCGAACGTGATGACGGACCGGCCGTGGTGGCGGCCCTCGATCATCGTAGCGAGGACGGAGGGCGCCTCGTCCAGGGTGACCGGGGTGACGTCCGGGAGGATCCCGTGCGCGGCCGCGAACGCGAGGGTGTCGCGCAGGTCGTGCGGGGACCCCGACGGGGTGCCCATCACCCGCACCCGGTTCATCACGAGCAGCCCGGGCGCCACCGCCAGGTCGTCGGCGCCGACGCCGAGGAACAGCAGGGTGCCGTCCGGGGCGACGCCGCCGAGCGCCGCCTGCGCGGGCCCGGTGCTCGGCGTGGTGTTCACGATGACGTCGGCGCCGCCCCAGTCCCGCAGCGCTTCGGCCGGGTCCTGCTCGTCGGTGGCGACGAAGAGCTCGGCGCCCCGGCGGCGCGTCTCGTCCTCGGCGCGGCGCGACCGGGACACCGCGGCGACGCGGGCGCCCATCGCGGCCGCGAACCGGATCGCCATCTCCCCGACGCCGCCGGTGCCGAGCACCGCGACGCGCGAGCCGGCCGTCGCGCCCGCGTGCCGCAGCCCGTTGAACGCGGTGATCCCGGCGCACATCAGCGGCGCCGCCGCGACCGGGTCCAGGCCGTCGGGCAGCGGGGTGACGAACCCGGCGCGGGCGATGTAGTACTCGGCGTACCCGCCGTCGTCGGTGATCCCGGTGACCCGGCGGGGCGCGCCGGTGCACAGGATCTGGTCGCCGCGCACGCACTGGTCGCAGCGCCCGCACGAGCCGTAGATCCACTGGCCGCCCACCGGCGTGCCGGGCGCGGGCCACTCCACGCCCGGCCCGAGCGCCTCGACGACCCCGCTGATCTCGTGGCCCGGCACGGTCGGGAACCGCGCGAACGGGTAGCTCCCGTGCACCAGCCCGACCTCGGAGTAGCACATCCCGCAGGCGGTGACCCGGACCAGGATCTCGCCGGGCCCCGGCTCCGGCACCTCCCGCTCGACGATCTCCAGCGGCTTGCCCTTTTCGGTGAGAACGGCGCTGCGCATCTCGCGTTCCTCTCGTAGACGGGGACGGCCGGATCGCGACCGCCTGAACCAACGATATACCCAGTTCTATAGTGACGCTACATCGGGACGGGCCCGACTCCTGATATGCCCACGTCACGGTGGGCTAACGACGCTCGCCGGAGTTCTGTAACATCGATGTTGTGAGCGCGCAGAAGGACACCGACGGGCGGGACCGCATCCTGCGGGCGGCCGCCCGGCTGATCGCCGAATCCGGCGGCGAGCCCGTCTCCACCCGCGCCGTCTGCGCGGCCGCGGGCGTCGGCGCGCCCACCCTCTACCACCACTTCGGCGACAAGCAGGGCCTCTTCGACGCCGTCGCCGCGCACGGCTTCGAGGAGTACCTGGCGAGCAAGCGCGCCATGGCCGCGTCCGGCGACCCGCTCGAGGACCTGCGGCACGGCTGGGACG
Source organism: Actinomadura sp. RB99 (assembly GCF_014706005.1). NCBI lineage: Bacteria > Bacillati > Actinomycetota > Actinomycetes > Streptosporangiales > Thermomonosporaceae > Actinomadura > Actinomadura sp. RB99. The sequence goes on from NZ_JABMCA010000048.1 coordinate 61,884, forward strand.
TGCACGTCGAGTTCGGCCTGACGAACCCGGCCGTCTACGCGCTGATGTACGGGACGCCGCGCACCACGCCCGCCGTCGACGAGGCGTACGCCATCCTGCTCGGCCTCGTCGGCGCCGTCGCCCGCGCGGGCCGCCTCCGTGTCCCGGTGGACGCCGCCGCGCAGATGATCCAGGCGGCCGGCGTCGGCGTCGTGCTCTTCCTCATCGCGAACGGGGACGACGGCGGCGGCCTGTCCGCCCGCACCCGCGAGGCCGTCCTCGCCGCGGTGACCGTCCCGGACGACCCGTCGGACGAGCCCGCCCCCCGCGGCACCCGCGCCGCCTCCGCGGTCGCCCTCCGCGCCGCCCTGGCCGCCGACCCGTCGGCCGCCCTCACGCCCGCCGAGACGGCCCTCCTCTCCGAATGGCTGGACCGCCTCACCGGCTGACCCCCGCCCCCCTGTGCGCCTCATAGGGCCGGGGTCATGCGGGTTTCGGTGCGTCGGTGCCGTAGAGGGTCGAGATCCAGGCGTTGGTGAGGACGTCGATGAGGACCTCCTCGTCGTCGAACGGCGGGACTCCGGTCGCGGCCAGGTAGTAGAGGCGCTCTCCGAGCCAGGTCAGCGAGGCGGCCACGGCGCGCGTGTCCATGGAGCCGAGCCGTTCGCTCGCGTGCGGGTCGGACTCGATGCGCGCGGTGGCGGCCTCGGTGAACAGGTCCATCTGTTCGAGCCACAGTTTCCGCAGGTCCTCGTCCGATCCCCAGCTCTCCACGATGGCCGCGAGCACGCCGGCGTTGTCGCGCCACAGCCGTGCCCCCTCGGCCACGCCCGACCGGAGCGCCGAGACCGGGTCCTGCCGCTGGTCGATCCACGGGCGCGCCGCCTGCTGCCCCTGCGCGACGGCCTCGCGCACGAGCTCGCCGAGCACGGCCTGCTTGCTCGGGAAGTAGAAGTAGAAGCTGGCCCGCGAGACCCCGGCGGCGGCCAGGATGTCGGCCACGCTCAGAGCGTCGAAGCGGTGCTCGCGCAGCAGCTCGCGCGTGGCGGACAGGATCCGCTCCCGCAGCTCGGCGGAGGCCTGGGACGTTCCGGATCGGCGGGTGGGGTTCACGGGCCGCTTCGAAGGCATGCGCACCATCATAACCGTGCCTGAACATTATGTCTGGACATGGTGTCCAGACACGCTGTATGGTCCCGATCATGACGCAGATAGCGATTCATTTGGTCGTCGGCGACCCGGACCAGGCCGCCTCCTGGTACGCCGAGGCGTTCGGGGCGCGCGAGACGAGCCGCCTCACGCTCCCCGGCGGCCGAACCCTGACCGTGGAACTCCTGCTCGGCGACACCGTCCTGGCCGTGGCGGGGGAAATGCCCGAGCGGGGCATGCGCACCCCGGCCGCGCTGGGCGGCACGCCTGCCGCCCTCCATGTCGAGGTCTCCGACGTGGACGCGGCCTCCGCCCGCGCGGTGCGGGCCGGCGCCACGGTCTTCGAACCGGTGCACGACGCGTTCTGGGGTGACCGCACCGGCCAGTTCCTGGACCCGTTCGGGCACCGCTGGGCCCTGGACCAGCACGTGCGGGACGTATCGCAGGAGGAGATCGCCGAGCGGGCCGCCGAACTGTTCGGCGGATCGGCGACGGCATGAGGTACCGCACTCTGGGGACGAGCGGCCTCCGCGTCTCCGACCTGGTCCTGGGCGCGATGACGTTCGGGGAGCAGGGCGGGGTCGGCGCGCCGATGCCGGAATGCCGGCGGATGCTGGACCTGTACGCCGAGGCCGGCGGCAACATGATCGACACCGCCGTCAACTACCGGGACGGGGCGAGCGAGGAGTTCCTGGGCGAGCTGCTGGGCCGCCGCCGCGAGTCGTTCGTCCTCGGGACGAAGTACACGGTCTCCCGCGACCGCGCCGACCCCAACGCCGCCGGGAACCACCGCAAGAACCTGCGCGCGTCCCTGGAGACCAGCCTCCGCCGCCTGCGCACCGACTACCTGGACGTCTACTGGGTGCACATGTGGGACCGGCACACGCCGATCGAGGAGACGATGCGGGCGCTGGACGACGCGGTGCGGGCGGGCAAGGTGCTGTACGTCGGCATCTCCGACGCCCCGGCCTGGATCGTGGCCCGCGCCAACACGCTGGCGCAGTGGCACGGCTGGAGCCCGTTCATCGGCCTGCAGGTCCCCTACAGCCTGCTCCAGCGCGACATCGAACGCGAGCTGCTGCCGATGGCCGAGTCGCTCGGCCTCGGCGTCACCGCGTGGAGCCCGCTGGCCGGCGGGGTGCTGACCGGCAAGTACGGGCGCCCGGACTCCGCCGCCGGCGGCCGGCTGGCCTCGGCCTCCCTCTCGGACCGGGACCACGCCGTCGCGCGGGCCGTCCAGGACGCCGCCCGAGAGATCGGCGCCACGCCCTCGCAGGTGGCGATCGCGTGGACGGCGCACCGCTCCCGTGCGGTCCACCCCATCGTCGGAGCCCGCACCGCGGACCAGCTCCGCGACAACCTCGCCGCCGCCGACCTCGTCCTCCCGCCCGAGACCGTCACCCGCCTGGAGGAGGCCACCGGCTTCACCCTCGGATTCCCCGGCGACTTCATCGCCCAGACGTCCTCGTGGGTCTTCGGCTCCGCCCTGGTCGACCGGACCAGCGCGGCGCCGTAGCCCCGCGGGCGGCTCAGGTGCCGGGGTCGGGGTTCTTCAGTTCCTTGCGGAGCTTCTTCCGCTGGCGCCGGGCCTTGCGCTTGACGTCCACGCCGCCCCAGAACGCGAAGCCCCTCACGACGACCGTGGGGGAGCCGGGCGCGCCCACGGCGCTCGCGCCGTGGTCGAACCCGCCCATGACGCCGATGCCCTTGACGTGCACCGTGATGTCGTCGGGCACGATGACCTGGACGCCGCCCATGAGGGCGAACGCGCGGATCGTCACCTCGGGCCCGGTGAAGCGGGCCTCGCGCAGGTCGATCTTGCCGCCGCCCCAGAACGCGAACGCGGTGAACGCGCGGGGGACGTTCCACACGCCGGTCCGGGTGAAGCCGCTCATGACGCCGATCCCGGACGACCAGGACGGGGCGCCGTCGACCGGGCGCCAGTCGGCGCCGCCGAGGGGAGCGGGCGCGGCGTCGGCCCCCGTCGCCGGCAGGTCGCGGGTGAGCGGCTCCAGGTCGGCGTAGGTCTTCGCCGCGTACACCGCGTCCAGGCGCTCGTCGAGCTCGTCGAGCGTGAGCCGCCCCTCGCCGGCCGCGTCGCGCAGCACCTGCGCGACCCGGTCCCGGTCGGCGTCACCGGCCCGCATCTCCGGCGTACCGGCGGGCTCCGGCAGGTTCGTCATGCCCCGAGCCTAGACGGTCAGGCCGGGACCAGACGGACGATCACGGACTTGGAGGTGGGGGTGTTGCTGACCTCGGCGGTGCTGTCGAGGGGGACGAGGACGTTCGTCTCCGGGAAGTAGGCGGCGGCGCAGCCGCGGGCGGTCGGGTAGGCCACGACGCGGAAGGCGGGGGCGCGGCGCTCGACGCCGTCGGACCACTCCGACACCAGGTCGACCACGGCGCCGTCGGCGATGCCGAGGCCGGCCAGGTCCTCCGGGTTGACGAACACGACGCGGCGCCCCGCCTTGACGCCGCGGTAGCGGTCGTCCAGGCCGTAGATGGTGGTGTTGTACTGGTCGTGGCTGCGGACGGTCTGGAGCAGCAGCCGGCCCTCCGGGACGCGCAGCACCTCCAGCTCGTTGACGGTGAGGTTGGCCTTGCCGGTGGCGGTCGGGAAGCGGCGCTCGTCGCGCGGCGCGTGGGGGAGGGTGAAGCCGCCGGGCTCGCGGACGCGGGCGTTGTAGTCGGCGAAGCCGGGGACGACGCGGGACACGTGGTCGCGGATCACGTCGTAGTCGCGCTCCATCGCGTCCCAGGCGATGCCGGACCCGCCGAGCGTCGCGCGGGCGAGGCGGCAGACGATCGCGACCTCGGAGAGCAGGTGCTCGGAGGCGGGCGCGAGGCGGCCTCGGGAGGCGTGCACCATGCCCATCGAGTCCTCGACCGAGACGAACTGCGGCCCGGACGCCTGCTCGTCGCGCTCGGTGCGGCCGAGCGTCGGCAGGATGAGGGCGAGCTCGCCGGTCACCGCGTGCGAGCGGTTGAGCTTCGTCGACACCTGCGCGGTGAGCCGGCAGGAGCGCAGCGCCTTCTCGGTGACGTCGGAGTCGGGCGTGGCGCGGACGAAGTTGCCGCCCATGCCGAAGAACACCTTCGCCTTGCCGTCGCGCATGGCGCGGATCGCGTCGACGGTGTCGAGGCCGTGCTCGCGCGGCGGCTCGAACGCGAACTCCGCGGCGAGCGCGTCGAGGAACTCGGGCTTGGGCTTCTCGTAGATGCCCATCGTCCGGTCGCCCTGGACGTTGGAGTGGCCGCGGACGGGGCAGACGCCCGCGCCGGGCCGGCCGATGTTGCCGCGCAGCAGCAGGAAGTTGACGACCTCGCGGATCGTCGGCACCGAGTTGCGGTGCTGGGTGAGGCCCATCGCCCAGCACACCACGATCCGCTCCGCCGCGAGGACGTCCCCGAGCGTCGCGGCGATCTCGCCGCGGGTCAGCCCGGTCGCCTCCAGGACGTCGTCCCAGTCGAGGCCGCGGACGTGCTTCTCGAACGCCTCGAACCCGTGGGTGTGGGCGTCGAGGAACTCCCGGTCGAGGGCGCCGGGCGCGTCGGACTCCAGGAGCATCCGGTTCAGCGCCTGGAAGAGCGCGAGGTCGCCGTTCAGCCGGATCTGCAGGAACCGGTCGGCGAGCGCGGTGCCGCGCCCGGTGACGCCGGACGGCCGCTGCGGGTTCTTGAACCGCATCAGCCCGGCCTCCGGCAGCGGGTTCACCGCGACGATCCGCGCGCCGCCCTTCTTGGCCCGTTCCAGCGCGGACAGCATGCGGGGGTGGTTGGTGCCGGGGTTCTGCCCGACGACGAAGATCAGGTCGGCCCGGTAGAGGTCCTCCAGCAGCACCGAGCCCTTGCCGACGCCGATCGTCTCGCCGAGCGCCGACCCGGACGACTCGTGGCACATGTTGCTGCAGTCGGGCAGGTTGTTGGTGCCGAACGCGCGGGCGAACAGCTGGTAGGCGAACGCCGCCTCGTTGCTGGTGCGCCCCGAGGTGTAGAAGACGGCCTCGTCGGGGGAGTCCAGCGCGTTCAGCTCCGTCGCCAGCAGCCCGATCGCCTCGTCCCACGACACCGGCTCGTAGTGCGCGGACCCGGCGCGCTTCAGCATCGGCTCGGTCAGCCGGCCCTGCTGCCCGAGCCAGTGGTCGGAGCGCCCGGCCAGCTCGTCCACGGTGTGCGCGGCGAAGAACTCGCGGGTGACGCGGCGCGCCGTGGCCTCCTCCGCGACGGCCTTGGCGCCGTTCTCGCAGAACTCGGCGACGTGCCGGTGGTCGCCCTCCGGCCAGGCGCAGCCGGGGCAGTCGAACCCCTGCTTCTGGTTGACGCGCAGCAGCGTCAGCGCCGTCCGGCGGACGCCCATCTGGTCGTAGGACTGGCGCAGCGCCGCCGTGACGCCGGGAACGCCGGCCGCCCACGTCTTCGGCTCCGACACCCGCATTCCGGTGTCGTCGAAGTCATCGGCGGGCGCCTTGCGGGTCATCGTTCACATCCTCGCGGTCGGGTGCCTCCACTGTCGCACGCCACGGGCCTTTCGCGTGCCCGCGAGTTGCGTCCAGCGGAAGCCCGAGCGCCGTCGCGACGACGCCCGTGGCGACGCCCGGCTACCGCGGCCGCCCGGCTACTGCGGCGGGCCGTCGGCCAGGCGGAGCGTGGCGGCCGACCGGGTGCCCTGCGTGGTGAACCATTCCAGCCGGACGGTCTCGCCGGGATGGTGCGCGAGCATCAGCCCGGTGAGCGTCGTCGGCGAGTCGACCGTGGCGCCGCCGAGCGAGATGATCGTGGCGCCGACCGGGACGCCGGCCTCGTCGGCCGGGGTGCCGGGTACCACCTCGGCGACCTGGGCGCCCTGCGTGTCGCCGGAGCGGACCTTCACCCCGAGCATGGCGGTCGGGCCGATGTGCACGGTCGACGACGCCTGGCCGCGGGCGATCTGCCGGGCGATCGCGAGGGCCCGGTCGGACGGGATGGCGTAGCCGCGGTGGGTGCCCTTCTGCTTGGACTTGCCCACGGTGAACGACGCGGACGCCGCGGTGTTGATGCCGATGACCCGGCCGCGGGTGTTGAGCAGCGGGCCGCCGGAGTCGCCCGGCCTGATCGGCGCGCTCGTCTCGATCATGCCGGTGAGCCGCTCGGAGGTGCCGTCGCTGTCGTCGCGGGCGGTGACCGTCTGGTCCAGCGAGGTGACCTTGCCGGTGACGACCGTCGGGGTGCCGCCCTTGCCGCCGGCGTTGCCGACGGCGGTGACCGGGTCCCCGACGCCCACCGCGGACGGGTCGCCGAACACGGCGGCCTTCAGCCGGGAGGCGCCGAACAGGCGGATCACGGCGACGTCGCTCTGCCGGTCGTAGCCGACGATCTGGGCGGTGTAGGAGCGCCGGTTGTCGGTGTCGGTGCCCTTGATCGTGGTGGCGCCCTGGATGACGTGGTTGTTGGTCAGCACCAGCCCGGAGGGGTCCATGACGATCCCGGTGCCGGCGGCGCGGGTGCTGTTCAGGCCCTGCTCGGTGTCGATGTTGACGACGCCGGGGCGCCGCCCGCTCGGCTTCTCGTGCTGGACGACGGGCGTCTTGACCGGCGGCGGGACGTCCTCCGGGCCCGCGCCGCCGCGGTCGAGCGCCTGGCAGCCGGGCGCGACGAGGACCAGCAGCGCCATCAGCAGCATGGGGATCGCGGCGCGGAGCCCGCGATGCTCGAAGACCTCGTTCACCGGCGCCTCCTAGCAGTTTCCACCCATGATTCCCGATCCGGGCGGATTAGTCCTTGAGACGGGTTCCTGGCCATCCCTGTGGATAACCGTTGACCATGAATCCCGTCCCAGCGGGACGCGGGCGCCGGCGATCTCTCGCGGGCGTGGCGCTGCCGGTCGGCGCGTCGCGCGCCCTCAGCGGGTGAAGTAGCGGCGCGGGTTCGCGACGAGCATCTGGTCGACCTGCCCGTCCGGCACGCCCGCCTCGCGCAGCGCGGGCAGCACGTCGTCGCTGATGTGCCGGTAGTTCCAGTTCGGCGCGAACGCCGGCACGGTCGCCGGGTCGGGGCCGAACCAGTCGATGAAGCAGCTCGCGTCGTGGCTGAGCACCATCCGGTCGGCGTAGCCGCGCTCGCACAGCGCCGCGACGGTCCGGACCCGGTCGGCGGTCGGGTTGATCACGTCCAGGCCGAACCGGTCCATGCCGAGGATCGCGCCGGTGTCCGCCAGCTCCATCAGGTAGTCGAGGTCGTTGCTGTCCCCGGCGTGCCCGACGACGACCTTGCTGAGGTCGACGCCCTCCTTGCCGAGGATCTCCACGACCGTCCGGCCCGCGTGGATCGAGCTCTCGGTGTGCACCGTCACCGGGGCGCCCGTCTCCCGGTGCGCGGCCGCGACGGCCCGCAGCACCCGCTCGACGCCGGGGGTGAGGCCCGGGGCGTCCATCGCGCACTTGAGGAACGCGGCCTTGACGCCGGTGTCGGCGATGCCCTGCGTCAGGTCGCGGACGAAGTAGCCGGTCATCGGGTCGGAGCCGGTGTCCAGCAGCGTGCCCGGCCCGCGGTGGTGGAACTGGAACGGCAGGTCGTTGTAGGTGTAGATGCCGGTCGCCGCGATGATGTTGAGCTCGGGGACCTGCTCGGCGATCCGCTGGATGCGCGGGATGTAGCGGCCGAGGCCCCACACGGTCGGGTCCGCGATCGTCGTGATGCCGCGCGCGGGCAGCTCCCGGAGCTTGGCCACCGCGTCGGCGACCTTCTCCTCCTCGTCCCACCAGTCGCCCGCGCCGTAGTTCTCGACATGCTCGGCGCTGAGGCAGAAGACGTGCTCGTGCATGTACGTGCGGCCCAGGGCGGCGACGTCGACGGGTCCGCGGACGGTCTCGACTGCGGGCATCAGGGGTCTCCCTCGATCCAGGCGGGACGGGTGCATACCGACCGGTCGGTTTCTGGCAAGCTATGTCCGTGGACGCGGGCGCGTCAATGGGAGGAGCGCCGATGACCGAGACCCAGCCTACGGGCGCCGCGGCGGACGGCGCGGGGGCGGCGCCGGTCCGGCGCAGCCCCGTGGAGCGGCGCATCCTGGACGCCGCCCTGCGGCTGTTCGCCGAGCGCGGCTTCGACGGGACGTCCGTCCAGGGCATCGTCGAGGCCGCCGAGGTCACCAAGGGCGCCCTCTACCACTACTTCGACTCCAAGGACGCCCTGCTCTACGAGATCTACCACTCGCTCATCGCGCGGCAGCTCGCCGACCTCGACGCCGTCCTCGCCGAGGGGCTGCCGCCGCGCGAGGCCGTCCGCCGGGTGCTCACCGGGCTGATCCTCAGCACCGCCGAGCACATCGACGAGGCGAAGGTGTTCGGCCGCGAGATGCACCGGCTCGACGACGTCCGCATGCACGCCGTCCGCGCCGACCGCCGCCGCTACCACAACACCTTCCGCGGGCTCGTCGAGCAGGGCAAGCGGGACGGCTCGTTCACCACCCCGACGCCCGCCGACACCGTCACGATCGTCGCGCTCGGCATGGTCAACCAGCTCCCGCGCTGGTACCGGGCCGACGGCCCGAAGCCCGCCGCCGAGCTGGCCGCCGAGGTCGCCGACTTCATCCTCGCCGCCCTCGACTGACGAGCGGCCCGCCGCGCCGCGACGGCTCAGCGGCGGGTCTGGAGGGGCAGCGCCGCGTCGCGGACGTCGGTGAGTTCGGCGTCCCAGTCGTCCGGGGCGGACAGCGGGGCGAGGACGAACTTCGACAGGCCCGCCTCCACCAGCCGCTTCAGGTGCCCCTCCAGGCCGTCGAGGTCGGGGACGACCTCGGCGGGGTCGGCCGGGCCGCTGACGCGGCGGACGCGCGCGAACCGGGCCGCCGCCTCCTCCGGCAGCGGGCCGCGCCGGTACGGGACGACGGCGCCGAAGTGCTCCTCCTCGATCTCGCGTCCGGCGGCAGCGGCGGCGTCCTGCACCGCGATCCGGCCGCGCTCGGCCTCCGCGGGCGTGGTGAACGCGGCGAGCCAGCCGTCCGACAGCCGCCCGGTGCGGCGCAGCTCCGCGTCCGACGTCCCGCCCATCCACACGTCGAAGCCGCCCTTGACGGGCCTCGGCTCGATCCGCAGCCCGTCGTAGCGGAAGCGCGGCCCGGCGTGGACGACGGCGTCGCCGGCCCAGAAGCGGCGCAGCAGCGGCAGCGCTTCCTCGAAGATCGCGGCGCGCTCCTCGCGGCGGACGCCGAACGCCTGCTGCTCGGCGGGCAGCCGCTGGCCGAGCCCGAACGCGGGCAGCAGCCGGCCGCGCGACAGCACGTCCAGCGACGCCAGCTCCTTGGCGAGCAGGGCGGGGGAGCGGCCGGGCACCGTCATGACCGCGGTGCCGAGCTTGATCCTGGACGTCAGCGCCGCCGCGTGCGTGAGCACGACGACGGGATCGAGCGTCGGTCCGGACGCCCGCTCGGACACCCAGAGCGAGTCGAAGCCCTCGCGTTCGAGGCCGAGGACGAGGGCGGTGAGGGAGTCGGGTCCGAGCGCGCCGGACGCGGGGGCCATGCCGATGCGAACGATCACGTCCCGACCGTACGCACGGTCAGTTCGCTGACGCAACCCTCGACGGCGCGGCCGCGGCGACGGCGGCGGCGAGCAGCGACAGCACCGCGATCGTCACGGCCATGGGCACCGCCGTGCGCGGCCCGGCGATCCCGGCGAGCGGCCCGGCGGCCCCGCCGAGCGCGAACTGCGACAGCCCGAGCAGCGCCGACGCGCTCCCGGTGACCCGCGGCGGCCGGCCGGCCAGCGCGAGCGCCGTCGCGTTCGGCATGATCAGCCCCTGCCCGGACGCGACGAGGAACAGCGCCGGCAGCACCGCGGGCAGCCCGCCGCCGGCCAGCACCGCGCCGAGGAGCAGCAGCCCGCCCGCCGCGACGGTCGCCAGCCCCGCCGCCAGCAGCCGGCGCAGCGCGACGCGCCCGGCGAGCCGCCCGCTGAGCTGGCCCGCGACGACGATGCCCAGCGAGTTCACGCCGAACGCGACGCTGAACGCCTGCGGCGACAGGTGGTAGATGTCCTGCAGCACGAACGGCGAGCCGGAGATGTAGGTGAACAGCGCGGCGAACGCCAGCGCGAGAGCGAGCGCGGGGCCGACGAACGACCGGTCGCGCGCGAGCGCCCCGAACGTCCGGACGGTCGCGCGCAGGCCACCGGTCTCCCGCCGATCCGGCGGCAGCGTCTCGCCGAGCCCGGCGAGCGTCGCCAGCAGCAGCGCGACGCCGATCCCGGTCAGCACCCCGAACACGCCCGGCCACGGCATGACCCGCAGCAGCTGACCGCCGATGACCGGCGCCAGGATCGGCGCGAGGCCGTTGACCAGCATCAGCGAGGAGAAGAACCGCGCCGCCGCCACCCCGTCGTACAGGTCCCGGACGACGGCGCGCGCGATCACGATCCCCGCCGCCCCGGCCGCGCCCTGCACGACCCGCAGCGCGATCAGCGTCTCCACGGTCGGCGCCGCGACGCACAGCAGCGACGCGACGGCGTACGCGGCCAGCCCGGCGAGCAGCGGCCTGCGCCGCCCGAGCGCGTCGCTCAGCGGCCCCGCGACGGCCTGGCCGGCGGCCAGCCCGACCACGCAGGCGGTCAGGGTGAGCTGCGCCTGGAACGCCCCGGTCGACAGGTCGGACGCGACCCTGGGCAGCGCCGGCAGGTACATGTCGATCGACAGCGGCGCCATCGCGCTCAGCGCGCCCAGCACCAGGACCAGCACGACCCGCCGGTCCGCGCGGGCGGCCGCGCCCGCGGGCGCGGCCGTCCCGGCGGGGGGTTCAGACAACCTTCACCGCCTGCTCGAACTCGAGGCGCGGGTTGCGGGGGAACCAGGCGTCCGGGCCGGGCCGGCCGGCGTTGACGACGGCGATGGCGCGCTGGTTGCCCTCCAGGAACTCCTTCTCGACGGCCTCGGCGTCGAAGCCCGCCATCGGGCCGGCGGCCAGGCCGGCGGCGCGGATGCCGAGGATGAGGTAGCCGAGCTGGATGGAGGCGTTGAAGCGGGCCATGGCGGGGCGGCCCGGGCTGTCGTGCAGGGCCTCGCGGGCGCCCTCCTTGTGCGGGAAGGTGACCGGGAGGTGCTCGTGGAAGTCCTCGTCGGCGGCGACGATGAGGGTGAGCGGCGCCGACGCGGTCTTGGCGCGGTTGCCCTCGGCCATCAGCGGCAGCAGCCGCTCGCGCGCCTGCGGGGTGCGGACGGCGACGAGGCGCAGCGGCTGGGCGTTCATCGCGGTCGGCGCCCACTTGACCAGGTCGTAGATCGCGCGGAGCTGCTCGTCGGTCACGGGCTCGGAGCTGAAGGTGTTGGCGGTGCGGGCCTCGCGGAACAGCAGGTCCTGCGCGGACGCGTCGATGGCGAGCAGCCCTTCGGGCGCGATCGTCGTCATGTCTCCACCTCTCGGTCGGCTGGGGGAGCCGGCGGGGTCGGCCGGTTCCGAGAGGCTCTAACCGGATGACGGTCCGTTATCTGCCGCGTCAGGGAGTGGGATCCGTCACACCCGGGACGCGCCGCGGGCCCCGGCGGCGCGTTCAGTACGGGAACCGTTCGGCGGCGGCGACCACGGCGCCGGTGACGGCCGCGACGGTGAGCACCGACAGCCCGCACAGCACCGCCCAGCGCCCGGCCTGGTAGCCGGCGGGGACGCGGGCCGAGCCGCGCCCGCGGACCGGCCAGGGGGCGCGCAGCGGCGCGGTGCCGGGGACCTCCTGCGCGTCGCCGGCGGTGAGGGGGTGGTCGCCGCCGGACGGGGCGGCGGGGGCGAGCCCGGACGCCCAGCCGAGCAGGTCCGCGACGTCGGCGGGCTCGGTGGCGAGGCCGGAGGCGAGGTAGCGGACCTGCCCGGCGACCTGATCGAGGGTGCGGACGGTGTTGCCGAGCCCGACGCCGCCGAGCCAGGCGCGGACGTCGCCGTCGTGGCCGAGGCAGCGGCCGATCTCGGTGCGGACGAGCAGGTCGGCCTTGGTGACGATGACCGCGACGCGCTTCTGCCGGCCCTGGTCGGACCGGGAGCGCAGGTCGTTCAGGACCCGCTGGAGGGTGTCGGCGGGGTCCTCCTCCGAGGAGGCGGCGGCCTGGTCGACGAGGTCCCGCTCGTCCTCGGTGAGCGCGCGGCGGACCTGCGGGAGCGCGAACGGGTCGACGACGAACAGCAGCGCCTCGCCGTGGTCGAGGTAGCGCAGCGACTCGACCTCGGTGGCGCCGGTGTAGTGCTCGCCCGCCGGGTCGAACAGGTACAGGATGCGGCGGGCGCGGCCGGGCAGGTCCACGTCGACCATGGTGGCGAGCGGCAGCTCCGGGCCGGTCTTGGCGGGGCGCCCGCCGCTCTGGAACTCGCGGATCGCGCCCGCGTACGCCTGCGCGTGCCGCTGCTCCACGAACGCCAGCCGCCCCTGGACGGACCGGGCGCGCGCGTGCAGCGCCCGGATGCCGAGGAACATGAACGTGGTCTTCCCCGCGGCGGGCCCGCCGACGAAGGGCAGCGGCTCGACGCGGACGCGCCCGATGCGCTCGGGGAGGCGGCCGCCGCAGTGCGGGCAGTACGCGGCGAGCCGGAACCGGCCGAGCGGGACGGTCGTGGGGAGCCGCGCGCCGCACCGGCACACGTGCCGGAACGCCCCGGCGGCCCCGGGCGACAGGCGCCGGTGGCGGGCGCCGCATCCCGGGCACTCGTACTCGGGCAGGCCGATGCGCTCGTAGCAGAACGGGTGCGGGCAGGTCTGCAGGATCCGCCCGTACGCCATGAAGACCCGCTCGACGGCCGCGAGGACCAGCACGCACGCCAGCCACGCCCCCAGCCCGACCGCGGCGACGACCCCGTACAGGACGGTCAGCGCCAGCACGAACCCCGCCGCCGGGACGGCCGCCGCCGCGATCCCCGCGCACAGCGACAGCCAGATCGGGAACGCGAAGAACCCCCACGGCCCGCCGAGCAGCGTCCGGGTGAGCCGGACGACGATGCCGGACGCGATCCGGTACACCTGCGGGACGACGGTCCGGCTGATCGTCCACCAGTCCCGCCACACCTGGACGAGCAGGTAGTTGCGGTAGGCGACGTCCGGCTGGGCGACGGGGGACGGCCCGTCGAGCGCGGACGGCGCCAGCGTGCGGCAGGCGTTCAGGTAGTAGAGGCCGAGCGCGGCGGCGCCCGCGACGATCAGCGTCGCGGGGAACAGCACCGGGAACACGTACCAGAACCCGAGCCACATCGCCCCCGCCCACACGGCGACCAGCAGGAACGCGATCAGGATCTGCACGGGCTCACCTCCTCTCGTCCCCGGCGAGGAGGTCCTTCAGCGCGGCGCGCAGCTCCGGCCGGTCGGCCAGGCGCGCGTCGAGCTGCCGGGCGGCGAGCCAGCGGCCCGCGGCGCCGCGCGCCCAGGACTCCAGATCCGGTTCGGTGATCCCGCGCGTGCGCAGCCGCAGCACGATCTCGATCAGGTCGTTGCGGCGTTCGACGTCGGCGCCGCGCAACTGGGCGCGGCCGGCGCGCGCGCGGGCGGGCAGCTCGGCCGTCCAGCGTCCGGCGATCCGGGCCCGCAGGGGTGCGGGCACCTCGGCGAGCAGCGCCGCGCGGAACGCGGGCGGGCGGCGGCACAACCGCCGCGCGGCCGCCTCGAACGCCTCACCGGTGAGCCGGGCGGACGCCCCCTGCGCGCCCGCCAGGGCCGCCATCGCCCGCGCCGCCTCGCCGGGCCGGGACGCGGTGATCGCGTCGGCGTAGGCGCGGACGGCGGCGGCGTCCGCGGCGGCGCGCCCGCCGGGCAGCACCGACGGCACGAGCGCCGCGAGCCGCAGGCTCTGCGCGTCGGCGAGGGCGTCGCATCCGGCGCGCTCGAACGTCCGCGACGGCAGCGCCGCCAGCGTCGGGCTCGCCGCCAGCCCCTCGCCGAACGCGTCGAGCAGGTCCGCGCACTCGGCCGCCGTCGGCGGCACCGCCCACACCTCCGCGAGCGCCGCCTCGACGTCCGCCCCTTCCAGGCGGAGGAGGCCGGCGGTCGCCTCGATGCGGCGCGGACGGTCGCGCCGCCCGACGGAGGCGAGCACCGGGACCGCGACGGCGGGGACGGCGCGGAGGCGCCCGTCCCGTGGCAACGCGATCCGGATGTTGAAGCTCGACCTCGTCTGAGCGTCCCCCGCCGCCGCGCCCGGCGCGGCGGCGGGGGAGGCCCGCGGAACCAGCGCGGCCCCGGAACCGTCCTGCCG
>NZ_JABMCA010000049.1:0-75991 GCF_014706005.1 Actinomadura sp. RB99
CTGGTGGGCGCCGCCGCCGGGCTCGTCCTGCTGGCCGGCGCGCTCGGCACCGGGTACACCGTCGGCGCCGACCGGTCCCCCACTCCCGCGCGCGCGTCGGGGGCGGCCGACGGCGCCGCCGCGCTGCTGCGCGACGGGCACCGCACGGCCGCCTCCGACGCGGGGACGGGGGCGTCCGGGACCGTCGCGACGCAGGGGACCCCGTGGGGCAGCCGGGTCGCGCTGCAGCTCAGCAAGGTCCGCGGGCCGCTGGAGTGCGAGCTCGTCGCGGTGGACGGCGCGGGCCGCGCCCACACCGTCGCCGGCTGGTCCGTCCCCGCCAAGGGGTACGGCCTGCCCGGCTCGCCGCAGCCGCGGCTGACCGTGCAGGGCGGCGCCGCGGTCAAGCCCGCCGACATCAGGCGCTTCGAGGTCCGCACGATCGGCCCCGGCGGGCGGACGCTGCTCACCGTCCCCGCCTGACCCCGGCCCGCCCGGCCTGGGGCGGCGTGACGGGGACCACGGAGGCGCGTCCCCTAGGCTGGTCGGATGAGCAGGACCCGACCGTCCCCCGGCCCGCGGCTGATGCTTCCCGGCCTCCGCGAGGTCTACGCGGCGTTCGTCCGGGAGGCGGACGCGCTGCCCGCGCTGCCCGGCGCACTGCAGGCCGAGGTGTGGACGTCCGCGCAGCTCGGGACGCTGGAGGCCGCCGCCCCGCACGAGGCGGGCCGGCGCGCCGCGCTCGGCGACCTGATCATGTCGCTGCGGGCCGCGGCGACGCCCGGCGCCCGGACGTTCCTGCGCGCGCTCGCCGCGATCGGCCCGTCCGTCGGGCGCACCGCCGCGGGCAAGGCGGCGGACGCGCTGCGCGATCTCCCGGCGCCGCCGTGGGAGGGCTCGCTCGGCCGCGTCGTCCCCGGGCAGGCGTGGCTGATCCAGGAGGGCCCGCTGGACGGCGACCGGCTGGTGTGCGAGTTCCGCTACGAGGACGCGGGCACGGCGGGCATGCACGCGCTGGCGGTCCGGCTGTCCTACGGCGACTCCCCCACCGAGGTCGTGATCGTCGGTGACGTCCCGGCGCTGATGACGGCGGCGCGGCAGGCGATGCAGGCCGAGTTGTGCGTCGTCCAGCCCTACGACGCGGCGGCCGTGGGCGAGCGGCTCCGCACCGCGCTGAACGACGCGGAACCGCTGCCCGAGGCGTGCTACCCCGCCCTGGCCCTGGCCCGGCACCGCGCCGAACTGCTCGGCCGCGCCCGCTAAAGCGCGCTGGAGGCAGCGCGTTGGAGGCGGCGCGCCCAAGGCAGGGAGCCGGGGGGCGCTAGCGGCCGAGCGCGCGGTGGCGGCGGACGGCCAGCGGGAAGAACACCGCCGTGATCGCCAGCGGCCACGCGACCGCGAGCAGCGCGCTGTGCCCGGCCGCCCACGAGCCGCTCGCCAGCGCGTCCCGCGACGGGTCGCCGAACAGGTCGCGGCACGCGGTGACGGTCGCCGACATCGGGTTCCACTCGGCGACCGCGCCGAGCCAGGCCGGCATGGTGCTCGGCGCGACGAGCGCGCTGGACAGGAACCCGACCGGCCACACCAGGATCTGGATCATCATGACCGACTCGGGGCCCTTGGCGACCAGGCCGAGGTAGATCCCGACCCAGACCAGCGCGAACCGCAGGAGCAGCAGCAGGCCGAGGCCCGCGAGCGCCGCGCCGGCCCCGCCGTGCACGCGCCAGCCGATCAGCACGCCGCACACCGCCATGACCGCGAGCACGAGGAGCGCGTCGACCAGGTCGGCGGCGCCGCGCCCGACGACGACGGCCGACGGCGCCATCGGCATGGCCCGGAACCGGTCGGAGACGCCCCGGGCGGCGTCGACGGCGATCGCGGTGAAGGTGCTCTCGACGCCGAACACCATCGTCATGGCGAACATGCCGGGGACGATGAACGCCCGGTAGTCCCCGCCGGGGACGTCCATCTGGCCGCCGAACAGGTAGCCCATCATCAGCACGACCATCACCGGGAACAGCAGGCTCATCGCGAGCTGCTCGGGGCGCTTCGCCCAGTGCGCGAGGGCACGCAGGGTGAGCGTCCAGCCGTCGGCGGCCGCCCAGCGCAGCCGCCCGAGTGGGGTGCGCGGGACCTGCGGGACGTACGTGGGCGCGGTCACGCGGAGACCTCCTCGTCGTCGTGCGCCGGCTCGTCGCGGGCCGGCCCTTCGGATCCTGCGGCGGGGCCGCCGGTGAGGTGCAGGAACACCTCGTCCAGGGTGGGGCGGCGCACGCCGATGTCGGCGACCCGCACGCCCGCCTCGTCCAGCGCGCGGACGGCGCCGGTGAGCGCGGCGACCGGGTCGGTGACGGGCGCGCCGACCGCCAGGGCGCCGGCGTCCACCTCCGGTTCGGCGCCGGACACCCGGCCGGCGATCGCGGCGGCGGCGCCGAGCGCGCCGGGGTCCTCGACGACGATCCGCAGCCGGTCGCCGCCGAGCCGGGACTTCAGCCGGTCCGGCGCGCCCTCGGCGATCACCCGGCCGCGGTCGATCACCGACACGGCGTCGGCGAGCCGGTCGGCCTCCTCCAGGTACTGCGTGGTGAGGACGACGGTGGTGCCGCCGCCCGCGAGCGCGCGGACCGCGTCCCACACCTCGATGCGGCTGCGCGGGTCGAGGCCGGTGGTGGGCTCGTCGAGGAACAGCACGGCGGGCGCGAGGATCATCCCGGCGGCGAGGTCGAGGCGCCGCCGCATGCCGCCGGAGTACGTCCCGGCGGGGCGGTCGGCGGCGTCGGCGAGCCGGAACCGCTCCAGCAGCTCGTCCGCCCGCCGCCGCGCCCCGCGGACGCCGAGGTGGTGGAGGCGGCCGAACATGACGAGGTTCTGCCGGCCGGTGAGCACCTCGTCGACGGCGGCGTGCTGCCCGACGAGGCCGATCCGGGTCCGGACCAGCTCGGGGGCCCGGACGACGTCGTGCCCGGCGACGGCGGCGCGGCCCCCGTCCGGGCGGGCGAGCGTGGTGAGGACGCGCACGCAGGTGGTCTTGCCCGCGCCGTTGGGGCCGAGCAGGCCGTGCACGGTGCCGGCGGGCACCCGCAGGTCCAGCCCGTCCAGGGCGGCGGTCCCGCCGTAGGTCTTGCGCAGTCCGGCCGCGTCGACCGCGGCCCGTGGCTCTGTCATGGGTCTCCCGAAACTCCGTACGCAATACGGATTAACCATCGCGGAGACTATAACGTACGTCGTACAGAGTTTCATCCCTGGGAGGATGCGGGCGTGACGACCGAGTACAGCGGGGGCGGTGACCCGCGGCGCAGCCTGGAGCTCCTGTGGGGCGTGCCCGACCGGCCCAAGCGCGGCCCCAAGCCCAAGCTCAGCGCCGAGCGCATCGTCCGCACCGCGATCGCCCTGGCCGACGCCGAGGGGCTGGACGCGCTGTCCATGCGCCGCATCGCCGACGAGCTCGGCGTCGCGCCGATGTCGATCTACACCTACGTCCCCGGGAAGGCCGAGCTGATCGACGTCATGCTCGACCGCGCCATGGCCGAGCTCACCCCCGCCGACGGCGTGCCGGGCGGCTGGCGGGCCAGGCTCGAGCACATCGCCCGCGACAACTGGGACCTCTACCACCGCCACCCCTGGCTGCTGCACGTCGCCGCCGTCCGCCCGCCCATGGGCCCCGCCGTGTTCGCCAAGTACGAGGCCGAGCTGCGCGCCGTCGACGGCATCGGCCTCACCGACCTGGAGATGGACTCCGTCGTCGCGCTCGTCACCGGCTTCGCCGAGAGCTCGGCGCGCGTCTCGGTCAACGCCGCCGAGGCCGAGCGGCGCAGCGGCATGACCGACGCCCAGTGGTGGGAGGCCCTCGCGCCGCTGCTGGAGGAGATCGACACCGGCGGCCAGGACTATCCGCTCAGCTCCCGCGTCGGCACCGCCGCCGGCATGGAGCACAACGCCGCCGTCGCCCCCGCGCACGCCTTCGAGTTCGGCCTCGCGCGCATCCTCGACGGCATCGAGGTCCTCGTCGCCTCCCGCGCCTGACACCGGCGGCGCAGCCGGGGTCCCCGGCGGCGGGCGCGGGGGTCAGCGGCGGGGGTTGGTACGGCGGGTCGGCGCCGCCGTGGTGGGGTCTTCGGGCCAGGGGTGCTTCGGGTAGCGGCCGCGCAGCTCCGCCCGGACGGCCTTGTAGCCCTCGCGCCAGAACGTCGCGAGGTCCGCGGTGACGGCCGCCGGCCGGCCCGCCGGCGACAGCAGGTGCACCACCAGCGGCACCCGCCCGCCCGCGAGCCGGGGCGCCGCGTCCCAGCCGAACAGCTCCTGCAGCTTGACCGCCAGCACCGGGCGCTCGCCGCCGTAGTCCACCCGGATCCGCGACCCCGACGGCACCTCGATCCGCTCCGGCGCGTACTCGTCCAGCCGCGACGCCGCCTCCCACGGCAGCAGCCCCCGCAGCATCGCCGCCACGTCGACCCGCCGCAGGTCCGACCGCCGCCGCGCGCCCGCCAGCCACTCGGGCGCGCGGTCCAGCAGCGCCGCGTCGCCGACCGCCGGCCACGGGTCGCCGAGCGCGCCGTGCAGGAACGCCAGCCGCTCCCGCAGCGCGACGGCCGCCGGCGTCCAGTCCAGCAGCCCGAGGCCCTCGGCCCGCACGCCGTCCAGCAGCGCCGCCCGCACCAGCTCCGGGTCGGGGTCGCGCAGCGGCCGCGCGTCCAGCTCGATCGCGCCGAGCCGCTCGACCCGCCGCGCCACCACGTCCCCGTCCCGCCAGGCCACCTCGTCCGCCGTCTCCAGCAGGGGCGCGGCCGCGGCCCGGGCCACGTCCTCGTCGATCACGACGGCCTGCCGCACCCGCGCCGACGCCGACCCGGCCGGGCGGTCGGCCGCCGCCACCGCCAGCCACCGCGCCCGCGCGCCGGCCAGCGCCGACCCGTCCGCGAGCACCGCCCCCGTCCCGGACGCCATCAGGTAGCCGCCGCCGCCCGGCCGCGCCCGCGCCACCCGCTCCGGGAACGCCAGCGCCACCACGCTCCCCGCCACCAGGTCGTCGCCGCCGCGCGCGGGCTCGCCGGGCCGGTCCGCCGCCGCGGGCAGGGACCTGGCGAGGCGGCGGGTCTCGTCGCGCCAGCGGGCGGCGTGGCCGTCGGCGGGACGGGACTGGCGGCGCAGCCCGCGCCAGGCCGCGGTGAGGTCGTCGCCGGCCGCGCGGGGCGGCGGCTCGGACAGCAGCGCGACGATCTGGGCCGCGTCGCGCGCGCCGACCTCGCGGGCGCCGTCGAGCAGGGCGCGGGCCAGCCGGGGGTGCAGGCCGACGCTCGCCAGCAGCCGCCCGCGCGGGGTGACCCGCCCGTCGCGGACGGCGCCGAGGGCGTGCAGGACGTCGCGGGCGGCGTCCATCGCCGCGGCGGGCGGCGGATCGGGCAGGGCGAGGCCGCTCGCGTCCGGGTCGCCCCAGCACGCGACCTGGAGCGCGAAGCCGGCGAGGTCGGCCAGCTCGATCTCCGGGCGGGGGCGGGCGGGCAGCCGGTCGTGCTCGGCTCGCGTCCAGCACCGGTAGACGGTGCCGGGCGCCTCGCGCCCGGCGCGGCCCGCGCGCTGCTCGGCGGTGGCGCGGGACGCGCGGACGGTGGTGAGCGCGCCGAGCCCGCGGGCGTGGTCGGTGCGCGGCTCGCGGGCCAGGCCCGCGTCCACGACGATCCGCACCCCGGGGACGGTGAGGCTGGACTCGGCGACGGACGTGGCGAGGACGACGCGGCGCCCCGTGCCGGGCGCGAGGACGGCGTCCTGCACCGCCTGCGGCGCCTGCCCGTGCACCTGCAGCACCTCGGCGGGGACGCCGGCGAGCTGCCCGGCGACGCGGCCGATCTCCCCCACGCCGGGCAGGAAGCACAGCAGGTCGCCGTCGTGTTCGGCGAGCGCGCGCCGGACGGTCGCGGCGACGTGCGCGAGGAGCGCGGGGTCGACGCGCATGCCGTGCGGCGGCGGGACGGGGCGCGGCGGCGGCGCCCACACGACGTCGACGGGGTGCAGCGCGGCCTCGGTCTCCACCACCGGCACGGGGCCGTCGCCGCCGCCGAGGAGCCGGGCCCACGGCCCGGTGTCGGCGGTCGCGGACGCGGCGACCAGGCGCAGGTCGGGGCGGAGGGCCGCGCGGACGTCCAGCAGGAACGCCAGCGCGGTGTCGGCGTCGAGGTGCCGCTCGTGGCACTCGTCGAGGATCACCGTGCCGACGCCGTCGAGGCCGGGATCGTCCTGCAGGCGCTGGAGCAGCACGCCCGTGGTGACGACGTCGACGCGGGAGCCGGGCCTGGACTCTCCCCGGACGATCACGCCGACGCTGCCGCCGACGCGCTCGCCGAGCAGCCAGGCCATGCGGCGGGCCGCGGCGCGGGCGGCGAGCCGGCGCGGTTCCAGCACGAGGACCTTGCCCGCCGGCCCCGGGGCCGCCCCGTGGCCGGCGGCGAGGGCGAGGCCGGCCAGCGCGAGCGGGACGAGGGTGGTCTTGCCGGTGCCGGGCGGCGCGGCGAGGACGGCGGCGCCGCGGGCGGCGAGCGCGGCGCGCAGCCCGGGGACGGCATGGCGGACCGGCAGGGCCTCGGCGGCGCTGATGTGCATCCGTCCAGTGTGGCGGCAGACGACCGTACCGGTGGCCGCGGGTGATCGTCCATGTGAGAAATGCCACCGCCCCGAAAGGCCCTCTGCGGGTTACGGTGATAGTTGCATCGCGCATTTCATAAACCACGCAGAACGCTCTAAAGTTCTGCCCGGGAATCGCCCCGGCAACCTCCGCAAACTACCAGGTAAGCAATGCTCCGGACCCGGAAGTTGCTTTACCGTTTGGTTTCCCTCACCTCGCCACGTGTGGCGGCAATCGGCCGCCTTTCGCCATAATGAGGCCGTCGTCGCTGGTGCTGGAGGTTCGGTGATGCTCGGCGAGTCCATCTATATCCGCGGCCGTGAGGCGTTCACCGGCGGATCGCCCCAGGCGGTTTACGAGGAGCTCTGGCAGCGCGGCCGAAAAGGCCGGTTGCGGACCCGCGCAATTCTGGCGCTCGCGGCGCTGCTGTTGTGCGGGCTGCTGGTGAACGCTGTTTTCGGAGTCGTGGCGGCCGTCCTGCTTGCGTCCGCCGACGCGCTGGTGCACTGGCGGCTGTACAACGCCTCCCGGGTGTGGCGGCGCGGGCGGCGCGGCGTCGAGCGGATGGACCGGACGCTGCGCCTCACGCTGGAGCGGCGCGGCCACCGGGTGCTGCACGGCCGGGTCGTGCCCGGGCACGAGACCGCGGACGAGCTGGTCGTCGGGCCGGGCGGGGTGTGGCTGGTGCACAACGAGGCGTGGGCGCCGGACGCGGAGATCTCCCATCACGGCGGCCGCCTGTTCATCGACGGCCGCACCCAGTCCAAGCTGGTGGGCGGGCTGACCGCGCGGGCCGCGGAGGCGGGGCGGCTGATCTCCGGCAGGTACGGCGCCCCGGTGACGGTGACGCCCGTCCTGGCCGTCCACGGCGGCAAGCTGGTCCGGTCGCCGTTCACCGCCGACGGGATCGTGTTCGCGCCGCCGCTGCGGCTGGTGCGCTGGATGCGCCGCAACCCGGTCGCCGAGCACTCCGCGGAGGAGGTCGAGGCGATCGCGCGGGCCGCGGTCCACGGCCTGCCGATCGGCGGCCGCATCATGACCGACGCTCCCCCGCCGCCGTCGCGGGTCGCCGCGAAACCGGCGGCCGACAGCCCCGTGACCGCCGAGCCCGCGAAGGCGGGCCCGGTGACGGCCGAGCCCGCCGGCCCGTCCCCGGCGGACGCCGCTCCCGCGGAGGTCGCCGCGGGTGACGCCGGTGGCGGCGACGCGGTCACCACGGCGGCCTGACCCGCCCCGCCGACGACGGGACGAGGACCGATGATCGTGTTGGAGACGAACGAGCTCCGCGCGCCCCCCGGGACCGGCGCGGGACCGGCGGGCGCGCGGTTCCAGACCGTCCGGCCGGGGCGGCCCGGGGGATCAGCCGCCGGCGCGGGCGCGGCGGGCGGTGCGGCGCAGCCACAGCAGCCCCACCACCGGCAGGACCAGCGGGACGAACCCGTACCCTTCGCCGTACCCGGACCAGACCGTGGCGTCCGGGAACGCCGCGCGGTCGACGAGGCTGAGGGTGCCGATCGCCAGGACGCCGGCCAGCTCCACCGAGCAGGCCGTGACGGCGACCCGGAACGACGTCCGGCCGCCGCGGGCCAGCGCGACCGTCGCCAGAACGTAGACGGCCGCGGCGAACGCCGACAGGGAGTAGGCCAGCGGCGCGTCGGAGAACTTGGTGCCGATCTGCACGCCCGCGCGCGCGCCGGCCGCGAGCGCGAAGATCGCGTAGACGGCGACGAGCAGCCGGCCGGGGCCGCTGCCGGTGCCGGTGCGGACCCGCTCGCCGTCGGGACGGGCGGCGGCCGGTTCGCCGGTGACGCCGGTGTCGGGCTCAGGCACTGCCGCTCCACAGCTGGTTCATTCGGACGATCATGACGGCGACGGCGACGCCCGCGACCACCAGCACCGCGGAGCCCCACCGGGTCCGCTCCAGCAGCCCCCACACGGCGCCCGCGACCGGGATCACCAGGACGGCCAGCAGGTAGCCGATGAACGTGGCGGGGTGCTTCGGCCCCTCGTCCCCCGACAGCTTGACGAACCCGACGGCGGCCTGCGCGATCAGCAGCACCTCCAGCACCCCGAGCCCGATCAGGTCGGGAAGCCCCATCGCCCGCCCGCGCAGCGCCGTCACCAGCGCGTACACGGCGATGAGGAGCGCCACCACGATGATCGCGGCGGCCAGGGCGGTCGTCACGCCCTAGAGAGTACTACCGGCTGTAGAGCACGCGGTCCGCGCATGGCTCCGGCCATGGCAGCATGGCGACCGTGAATTCGCTGCAGTGGCTCAACCTGACCCGGCACGGTGAGAGCACCGGCAACCTCGCCTACCAGGCGGTGGAGGGCACGGACGCGGAGGAGACGGGGATCCCCGAGCGCGACGCGGACGTCCCGCTGTCGGAGCGGGGCCGGGCACAGGCGGCGGCGCTGGGCCGCTGGCTCGCCGCGCTCCCCGAGGACGAGCGGCCGACGCTCGTCGCGGTGTCCCCGTACCTGCGGACCCTGGACACCGCGCGCCTCGCGCTCGCCGAGACGTCCTACGCCCGCCCGCAGGACCCGGGCGGCCTGCGGATGACGGTGGACGAGCGGATCCGCGACCGCGAGCAGGGCATCCTGCAGGGCCTCACCTGGATCGGGGTGCAGCGCCGGTACCCGGACGAGGCCGACCGGCTGAAGCGGCTCGGCAAGTTCTACTACCGGCCGCCCGGCGGCGAGTCCTGGGCGGACCTGGCGCTGCGGCTGCGCAGCTTCTACCGCGACCTGGAGGCCGAGGCCCCCGGCGGCCGGGCGCTGGTGGTGACCCATGACGCGATCGTGGTGATGACCCGCTACCTGGTCGAGGACCTCACCGAGCAGCAGGTGCTCGAAGTGGAGAAGGAGCCGGTCGCGAACGCGTCGGTGACGCGGTGGCGGCACGACGACGGCGGCGGGCTGCGCGCCGTCTGCTACAACGAGTGCGGGCACCTGGTCAACGCGGGCGTCGGCTCCTAGTCGTCGAGCAGGCGGGCGCGGCGCGTGGCGACGGCCGCCAGCCGCGGGTCGTCCTGCGGCAGGACCTCTCTGAGCCGCTCCAGCGCCTCCAGGTCCCCGCGGCCCTGCTCGGTCTGGGCGTAGGTCCACAGCGCGTCGGCGCCGCCCCGGTCCAGCGCGGACCGGCGGATCCGCACCGCCAGCTCGTCGCGCTCGGCGCGCACGGCGGGCGCGTCCGAGCGGGGCAGCAGCTCGCCGTCGTACAGCCGGACGGCCCCGGCGACGTCGCCCTCGTCCAGCAGCCGCCGGACGGTGAGGAAGTCGGCGTCGATCGCGCAGTCCAGCCGGTACGGCTTGGCGCGGACGATGCCGCCGAGCTGCGCCCGCAGCCGGTGGATCTCGGCGCGGACCGTCACCGGGCTGCCGTCGTCGCCGTACAGGTGCCAGGACAGCCGGTCGCCGCTGAGGCCCTCGGGGTGCAGCGCGAGCAGCGCGAGGATCTCGGCGTGCCGCAGCGTCAGCGGCAGGTGGACGCCGTCGAGCCGCGCGGACGGCTGGTCGGTGCCGAGCAGCGCGAGGGTGAGCAGCGGCCGCCGGTCCGGGACGGGCCGGTCCGCGGCGGGGCCGGGCGCGCCGCCTGCCCCGGCACCGGTCGCCGGCCGCAGCAGGTACACCTCGCCGAGCGGCTCGGCGAACGCGACGCGGCCGTCGGGCAGGGTGACGGCGCCGCCCTCGGACGGCACGGCCAGGCGCAGGCCCCGCCAGTCCTCGCGGCGGGCGGCGAGGATCCGCCCGGACGCGGTGACCAGCACCCCGGCGCCGCGCAGCTGACCGAGGAACCGCTCGCGCAGCCGCTCGTCGCGCCGCCGCATGTCGACCTCCAGCCGCGCCTCGGCGAGCCGCGCGGCGGCGGCGACCAGCGCGACCGTCGCCGGGTGCAGCGCCTCGACGGTGGCGCTGACGTCGATACAGCCGATGATCCGGCCGGTGTCGGGGTCGGTGATCGGGGCGCCGGCGCAGGACCAGCGGTGCAGGACCTGCGCGACGTGCTCGGTGGCGTAGACGTACTCGGCGCGGCCGGTGGCGAGGGCGGTGCCGATGCCGTTGGTGCCGACGGCCGCCTCCGACCAGCAGAACCCCTCCATCAGCCCGATCCGCTCGGCCTCCCGGCGGACGGCGGGCGGGCCCTGCGTCCACAGCGCGCGCCCCGCCTCGTCGGTGATCACCATCAGGTGCTCGGTCTCGTCGGCGACGTTGCGCAGCAGGTCGCGCAGCAGCGGCAGGTGCGGGTCGAGCGGGTGGACGCCGCGGGCGTCGACGACGGTGTCGCGGTCGAACACCAGCGGCGCCGCCGCGATCTCGGCGGCCACCCCGGCGGCGCGCGAGCGCCGCCACGACTCGGCGATCGGCGGGCGCGCGGCGACCACCTGGTTCTGCACCACCATCAGCGCCTTTCCCCTGCGGAGACAACGTCGACGGGTTTGAGGATCGGCCCATCGGGCGGGCCGTGCAACCGGTTCGACGGAACCCGAACGGGCCGGTTACGGCACCGTGTGTGATCGGTCGGTCGCAACGTGCATGCAACGTGGGGGCGCCTAACGTTCCGTCCGCTGGGAGCCGAGGGCCATCCTGTGGGCCCCGCCGCCCCGAGCGCGTCCGGGGGGAATGCGCACGGGGCGGCGGGCCGGGCCCGTGCGCGCCGCTCCCGCGCATGAGGGGGGAATGGAGATCTATGCTCTGCCTGACGTGTCACCGGGTGCGCCCGGCGCTCGACCGGACGGACTACACCGCCGACCGTGCCCTGCTCATCGTCCGCCGCGGCCTGTGCGCGTGCGGCACCCCGCCGGCGCGCCCGGGACGCAGACGGCGGTCGGGCGGCGCGCCCGCCGAGGCGCCCGTGAGCGCGTCCGGGACCGCGCCGGGGGCCACGACCGTTCAAACCCCGGGAACCGGTCCGAAACCGGCGAACAACACCGGAAGTACACCTCCCGTTTCCCAGCGGTTCGCCTAGAGTTTAGAGAAACACTCGACAGCCCCTGGGGGGAGCCATGACCGTGATCCCGGGTCTCGTCCGCCGCGCCGCCACCGAGGCGGAGCACCGGCTGCGCGCCGGTGCCGGTCTGCTCGTCAGACTCGGCCGGGACCTGGAACGGTCGGCGGAACTGGAACGGTTCCTGCCCGCGCACGGGGAACGGGTGCGCCGCCTGGAGGATACCGTCCGGGAGCAGGACGCGGCGCTGCGCACCCGCGAGGAGGAGGTGCGCGGGCTGCGCGCCGAGCTGGACTCGCTGGTCGCGCAGCTGAACGACCGGCTGCTGCCGCGCATCGACGAGCGCATGGACGACACCGAGCGCGACCTGGCCGCGGTCGCCACCAGCCTGATCCGCACCGGCCGCGACACCGCCGGGCACGGCACCCGGATCGAGGCGGCCGAGCGGCGGATCGGCGACCTGCGCGCCAAGCTCTCGCAGCTGGAGCAGCGCGCGGGCCTGTGGCGGGACCTCCAGGCGACCATGGCGCGGCTCGGCGAGGACGTGGACGCGCTGCGCGCCCGGACGGCGCTGCGCGCGGCCGAGCCACCCGCCGCCGAACCGGCGGTCGCGCCCGTCGCCCCGGTCGCCCCGGTCGTCACCGACCGCGTCGCCGACCGGGTCGTCGAACGGGTCACCGACCGGCCCGCCTGACCCGGGGGCCGGTGCCCGCGCCCGCGGCCTTCGGGACAATGGGGACATGACCTTCGCCATTCCCGATCCCAAGCGCGGCTTCGCCAGCGACAACCAGGCCAGCGTCCACCCCGACATCCTCGCCGCGCTGGCGGCGGTGAACGACGGGCATCAGCCCGCCTACGGCGACGACGCCGTGACCGCGCGGCTGCGCGAGGTCGTGCGGGGGCACTTCGGCGCCGCGGCGGAGGTGTTCCTGGTGTTCAACGGGACGGGCGCGAACGTGGTGTCGCTGCAGGCGATGTCGAAGCCGTGGAGCGCGGTGGTGTGCCCGGAGTCGGCGCACATCAACACCGACGAGTGCGGCGCGTCCGAGAAGATCGCCGGACTGAAGCTGATCACGGTGCCGGCGCCGGACGGGAAGCTGACGCCCGAACTGGTCGAGCGGTACGCGGCGGGGTTCGGCAACATCCAGCGCCGCCAGCCGTCCGCGGTGTCGATCACGCAGAGCACCGAGCTCGGCACCGTCTACACGCCCGAGGAGGTCGCGGCGGTCGCCGCCGCGGCGCACGAGCGGGGCCTCGGCGTGCACATGGACGGCGCCCGGATCGCCAACGCGGCCGCCGCGCTCGGGGTGCCGATGCGGGCGTTCACCACCGACGCGGGCGTGGACGTGCTGTCGTTCGGCGGCACCAAGAACGGGCTGCTGCTGGGCGAGGCGATCATCGTGCTGAACCCCGACGCCGTCGAGGGGCTGGCGTTCCTGCGCAAGTCGAGCATGCAGCTGGCGTCGAAGATGCGGTACGTGTCGGCGCAGCTCGTCGCGCTGCTGGACGGCGACCTGTGGCTGCGCAACGCCGCGCACGCCAACGCGATGGCGCGGCGGCTGGCGGACGCGGCGGGCGCGCTGCCCGGCGTGCGGATCACCCAGGACGTGCAGGCGAACACGGTGTTCGCGATCGTGCCGAAGGACGCGGCGGAGCGGCTGCGCAAGCGGTTCGCGTTCTACACCTGGGACGAGCGGACGGGCGAGGTCCGCTGGGTGTGCTCGTTCGACACCACCGAGGACGACGTGGACGCCTTCGCGGCCGCGCTCGCGGAGGAGCTGGACGGCTGACCCGCGGGGCGTCCCGGCGGCCGGGCCGGGACGTCCCGATCATCGGGAGGCAAGCGAACGCTTCGTAGGTCCGGCGGGTTATCGTGGCCCCGAACTGGATTCGGTATCAGGAGGGCGAGCCCGAGATGACCAACCGCACCTTCGTCGTGGGCGTGGGCATGACCAAGTTCGAGAAGCCGGGCTCCCGCGACTGGGACTACCCCGACATGGCCAAGGAGGCCGTCGGCAACGCGCTGCAGGACGCCGGCCTCCCCTACGACAAGATCGAGATGGCGTACGCCGGCTCGATGTACGGGTCGATGGGGCAGCGCGCCCTCTACGAGACCGGCATGACCGGCATCCCGGTGATGACCGTCATGAACGCCTGCGCCACCGGGTCCAGCGCGCTGTTCCTGGCCCGCCAGGCCGTCCGCGGCGGGCTCGCCGACTGCGCGCTCGCGCTCGGCATGGAGAAGATGAAGAAGGGCTCGCTCGGCGCGGGCGTCGGCGAGTCCAAGGTCACCATCATCGACCACCACCTGCGGTCGATGACCGCGGGCCGCGAGTGGGAGCTGGACAAGGCGCCGATGCCGCAGATGTTCGGCAACGCCGGCCGCGAGCACATGGAGAAGTACGGCTCCACCCCCGAGCACTACGCGTGGATCGGCTGGAAGAACCACAAGCACTCGGTGAACAACCCGTACGCGCAGTTCCAGACCGAGTACTCGCTCGACGACGTCAGGAACGCCACGATGATCTTCGATCCGCTGACCAAGCTGCAGTGCTCCCCGACCTCCGACGGCGCCGCCGCCGCGGTCGTGGTCAGCGAGCGGTTCGTCGACGAGCACGACCTGTGGGACCAGGCCGTCGAGATCGCCGGCCACCACATCGCCACCGACACCCCCGAGAGCTTCAACGACCACTCCTCCATCCAGGTCGTCGGGTTCGGCGTCTCGCAGCGCGCCGCGAGGAAGGCGATGGACGAGGCGCAGGTGTCGATCGAGGACGTCGACGTCATCGAGCTGCACGACTGCTTCAGCGCCAACGAGCTGATCACCTACGAGGCGCTCGGCATGGCCGGTGTCGGCGAGGGCCACAAGCTGGTCGACGACCAGGCCACCACCTACGGCGGCAAGTGGGTCGTCAACCCGTCCGGCGGCCTGATCTCCAAGGGCCACCCGCTGGGCGCGACGGGCCTCGCCCAGTGCGCGGAGCTGACCTGGCAGCTGCGCGGCAAGGCCGGCAATCGGCAGGTCGAGGGCGCCCGCGTCGCCCTGCAGCACAACATCGGCCTCGGCAGCGCCTGCGCCGTCGCCGTCTACAAGCCCGCGTCCGCCTGACCCGGCACGCCACCGCGAGGCCCCGGCGCGACGACCGCGCCGGGGCCTCCCGCGTCGCCGGGGTCAGGCGTCCGGGGCGGTGTGGACCCGGGCGCCGTCGACGTAGGTGAGGTGGACGCGGGTCTCGGCGATGGCCGCAGGGGGGCCGGCGAACGGGTCGCGGTCCAGGACGACGAGGTCGGCGCGGTTGCCGGGACGCAGCGAGCCGGTGTCGTCGAGATGGTTCACGTAAGCGGAGCCGGCGGTGTAGGCGGCGAGGGCGGTGGCCAGGTCGAGGGCCTGCTCGGGCAGGAACGGCTCATCGCCGCCGCCGGGCAGGACCCGGTTGACCGCGACGTGGATCCCCTCGATCGGATCGGCGCTGCTGACCGGCCAGTCGCTGCCGGCCGCGAGCGTCGCCCCGGCGCGCAGCAGGTCGCCGAACGGGTACTGCCAGGCGGCGCGCTCGGAGCCGAGGAACGGGATGGTCAGCTCGTCCATCTGCGGTTCGTGCGCGGCCCACAGCGGCTGCATGTTGGCGGTCGCGCCGAGCGCGCGGAACCGCCCGACGTCGCCCGGGTGGACGACCTGGAGGTGCGCCAGGTGCGGCCGGGTGTCGCGCCACCCGTTGGCGACGCGGGCGGCCTCGACCGCGTCGAGCGCCTCGCGGACGGCGCGGTCGCCGAGCGAGTGGAAGTGGACCTGGAAGCCGTGGGCGTCCAGGGCGGTGACGTACCCGCGCAGCGCGTCGGGGTCGACGAAGCTGAGGCCGCTGTTGGCGGTGGCGCAGCCGCAGGCGTCGAGGTACGGGGCGGTCATGGCGGCGGTGAAGTTCTCCGCGACCCCGTCCTGCATGATCTTCACGCTGGTACAGCGCAGCCGGCCGCGGGTGAGCCGCTCCCGCTTGTCCAGCAGGTCGGGGATCTGCTCCTCGCCGCGGGCGCGCGACCACCACAGCGCGCCGACGACCGTGGCGGTCAGCGACCCGTCGGCGGCGGCCGCCGCGTAGGCGTCGGACACGTCGGGGTAGCCGTCCGAGCCGCACACCAGGGCGTCCTGCCAGGCGGTGATGCCGAGGCCGTGCAGCATCTCCTGGGCGCGCAGCAGCCCGGCGACCCGGTCCTCGCGGGTGCGGGCGGGCAGCAGGCGGCCGACGAGGATCATCGCGCCCTCCTGCAGCATGCCGGTGGGGCGGCCCGCGCCGTCGCGCTCGATGCGCCCGTCGGACGGGTCGGGAGTGTCGGCGGTGATCCCGGCGAGCTCCAGCGCCCTGCTGTTCGCCCAGGCGCCGTGGTGGTCGCGGTTGACCAGGTAGACGGGCCGGTCGGGGACGGCCGCGTCGAGCGCCTCGCGGGTGGGGGTGCCGCCCGCGAAGCTCTCCATCGACCAGCCGCCCCCGGTGATCCACTCCCGGCCGGGGTGGGCGTCGGCGTAGGCGCGGACGCGCCGCAGGTACTCCGCCGGGTCGACGGTGCCGGTCAGGTCGCACTCGCCGAGCTCGATGCCGCCCATGACGGCGTGGACGTGCGCGTCCTGGAAGCCGGGCAGCAACGGCCGGCCGCGCAGGTCCACGACCTCGGTGCCGGGGCCGGCGAGGTCGTGGACCTCGTCGTGGCCGACGGCGGTGATCCGCCCGCCGGTGACGGCGAGCGCGGTCGCCCGGCTGCGCGCCGGGTCCATGGTCAGCATGGGGCCGCCGGTGAACAGCAGGTCGGCGGTCTGGCGGGTCATGAAGGCGGTCTCCCTCGAACGGGCGGGAACGGCGGGACGGGACGTCCCGCGTTCGTCTGCGGGACGGCGGGGCACGGTTCGGCGGGTCACGGTTCGGCGGTGCGGGCGGCGGGTCCGGGCAGCAGGTCGGGGGCGTCGGCGTCGGTGCCGCGCCCTCCGTTGAAGTACGGGGACCGGCGTCCCCACTTGGCCCAGCCCGCCGCGACGAGTCCCGAGCCGATCATCAGCGCGGGCATCGACAGCTCGAACCAGCCGTTGTCGGCGCGCAGCTCGAAGTGGTCGGTGGAGGTGGCGAAGTCCACGCACAGCAGCGTGCCCAGGACGAACAGGGTGAGCGCTCCCGCGACGGGCAGCACCACCGCCCGCACCCCCTCCCGGAAGGACGTGCGCAGCAGCCCCCGGAACCGGACCGCGGCGGCCAGCGCCGTCAGCCCGTAGTACAGCGCGACCACGATGCCGATCGCGTTGACGGCGGCCTCGATGAGCGTGCTGACCTTCGGGATGACCAGCGCGAACCCGGCGACCAGCGCGGCGATGGCGCCGATCAGCACGGTCCCGGCGGCGGGCGTGCCGTAGCGGGGGTGCACCCGCGTCCACACCCGCCCGAGCGTCCGGTCGCGGCCCATCGCGAACATGCCCCGGACGGTCGGGATGACGCCGGCCTGCAGCGACGCCACGGCGGAGAAGGTCAGCGCGACCAGCGGCAGGACGGCCAGCGGCTGCCGCGCGAGCTGCGCGCCGAAGTAGGTGAGGCCCTGCGCGCCGTGGTCGGCCATCTGGTCCGCCGACAGCACCCGCTGGAA
Source organism: Actinomadura sp. RB99 (assembly GCF_014706005.1). Lineage (NCBI taxonomy): Bacteria > Bacillati > Actinomycetota > Actinomycetes > Streptosporangiales > Thermomonosporaceae > Actinomadura > Actinomadura sp. RB99. The sequence goes on from NZ_JABMCA010000049.1 coordinate 17,166, forward strand.
GGAGACCGAGCCGAGCAGGAACAGCGCGAGCATGGTGAACAGCGAGATGAGCCCGGCGCGGGACGCGTCGCGGTGGTCGCGGACCTCCTCGCTGACGCTGAACACCGCGTCGAACCCCCAGTAGGTGAAGACCGACAGCACCATCCCCTGCGCGAGCGCGTGCAGGGACGGGAAGCCGAACGGGTTGAACCATTCCAGGCTGAACGGGTGGTCGCCGACGACCAGGCCGTACCCGCAGAAGCCGAGCAGCACCAGGTACTCGAAGACCAGCAGCCAGCGCTGGAACCGCGCGGCGAGGTTCACCCCGGCGACGGCCGTCAGGGTCACGGCCACGAGCACGACCATCCCGAGGAGGGTGGCCTGGAGGTTGGAGTCCGGGTCGAGCGCCAGCCCGCCGAGGCGGTGCACGTGGGCCTCGCCCGCGAGCAGGATCAGCGCCGAGCCGGTGACCGTGGTGGTGTAGGCGAGGAAGACGATCGTGCCGACGATGTTGACCCAGCCGACGAGGAAGCCGAGCCACGGGCTCAGCACGCGCCCGACCCACACGTAGGCGTTGCCGGCGTTCGGCTCCACCCGGTTGAGCCGGGCGAACGCGCCGCCGATGCACAGCACCGGCAGGAAGGCCAGCAGCGCCAGGATCGGCCCGTGCAGCCCGACGACGCCGACGATGACGCCGGTGCCGATGCCGATGCTGGTGGTCGCGGCCGTGCTGGACGCGGCGATGACGACGCCGTCGAGGACGCCCAGCGACCGTTTCAGGGACGCGCCGGGCGGGGCGGGGGTGGGGTGCATGGGCTGCCCGATCCGTGAGGGCGGGGGCACGGGCCCCGCGGGACGACGGTGGCGATGGCGACGGGTGGCGATGGCGACGGGTGGCGAGCGGGCGACGATGGTGCGCGCCGGCCGGTTCGCCCTGGTAGGCGGCCGGTGGATCCATATGAAATAGCCCGCGCGCTTTTGTGGTCAATGGTGTTGTCATAAGGTGTCGCCCGTCCCGACCCCGCCCCCAGGAGCTCCCCATGGACCGCACTCCCCCGCAGCCCGACCGCGTCATCGCCCGCAAGCGCCGCCGCCGTCCCACCAGGTCGGGCGTGGTGCTGTCGCACGAGCTGATCGTCGACACCGCGATCCGGCTGCTCGGCCAGGGCGGCGACGGCGCCCTCACCGTCCGGCGGCTCGGCACCGCGCTCGGCGCCGACCCCTCCTCGATCTACCGGTACTTCCGCGACACCGACGACCTCGTGCTCGCCGTCGCGGACGAGCTGATCGGCCGCACCCTCGCCGGCACCCGCACCGGCGGCGGCTGGCGCGACCGGTTGCGCAGCATCGGCGAGCACCTGCACGCCACCTACGTGGCGCACCCGCAGGTCGCGCTGCTCGCCGCGTCCCGCGTCACCCGCCGGCCCAACGAGATCCGCGCCGTCGAGGCGGGCCTCGGCGTCTTCCGCGAGGCCGGGTTCCCGCCGGCGCTCGCGGCCCGCCACTACCACCAGTTCGTCGACCTCACGCTCGGGTTCGCGGCGCTGGACGCGGCGGCGAACGCGCTGCCCGCCGAGGCCGCCGCCGCCGACCGCGCGGCGTGGACGGCCACCTACGCCCGGCTGGACCCGGACGCCCACCCGCACATCAGCGCCTGCGCGGGCCCGCTGGCCGCGACCATGGTCACCAGCGCCTACCCCGGCGCGCTCGCCCTGTTCCTCGACGGCCTGGAGGCGCGCCTCGCCGCGGTCACGGCGCCTGGCACAGGTCGATGAACGTCGTGCACAGGTCGAGGTCGAAGGTGTCCACTCCCCTGCCGAGCAGGGTGCCCTCCGGTCCCGGGACGCGGATCAGCCCGCCGAGGCCCCGGAACAGCTCGTTCAGCACGTCCATCAGCACCGGCAGCCGCCGGTTCTGCCAGGCCAGGACCTGCACGGCGTTCGCCGTCCCGTCGACCAGGCGGCCCATGTCCGCGCCGTGGTCGCGGAGCGTGCCGCCCACCCGGTCCGACAGCTCCCCGGCGGCGTCCAGCAACCGCGACACCTTGTCGGGGCGCTCGTAGACCACGGGCGCGAGCCGGTCGAGGTCGCCGGCCGCGCCGGTGACCGCGCCGCCGCGGTCGGCGAGCGTCCCCGACAGCCCCGCGACGTCGCCGATCAGCCGCCGGATCTCCGGCTCGCGCGCGTGGACGGCGTCGGCGAGCGCGGCCCCGTCGACGATCGTCCGGTGCAGCGCGGGCCCCTCGCCGCCCAGGCCGGACGCCAGCGTCCGCATGACCGTCGCGACGTCGGACGGGTCGATCGCGGCGGTGAGGCCGTACGCGCGGTCGGTGATCCCGGAGAGTTCCACCGGGTCGGACGTGCGGGCGATCCGCGCGCCGTCGCGCAGCGCGGGCCCGGTGCCGAGGTCGAGGGTCAGGTCCTTCGGCCCGAAGACCGACACGGGCTCGATCGCCGCCCGCGTGGTCGCGGGGACGGCGACGCCCGCCTCCACCCGCAGCCCGACGGCGACCCGGCCGTCCCGCCGCAGCCGGACGGACTCGACGCGCCCGACCGCGATTCCCCGGACCTTTACGTCCGACCTGCCGGGGTCCAGGCCCTCGCCGGCAGGCGAGAACACCGCGGTGAACCGGTGCGCCCGTCCCGGCGAGGGGGCTCCGGCCACCACCATCGCCGCCGCCGCGACCGCCAGCGCCGCGAACCCGGCCGCCGCGTACAGCAGCCGGTTGCGCGCGGACAGGTGCTCATCGCCCATGGCGAGGTCCCTTCGCGAGGTCCCTTCGTGTGGCCGCCATTGCACCCGCGCGGGCCCCGGCCGGGCTATGCGCCCGGCGACGAAGCTCGGGCGGCGCGCTGTGGCCCGGGCCACAAAAGTACGCTCACGGAGCATTTGAACATGCGACAAAAATTGACTCGTGTCTCAATCCGGGTACGCTGGATGTAAGTGAACACTGGCCAGGAGGTGCGATGCCCGCCCCAGCATCCGGCCCCGCCGTCACCGCCGCGCCCCCGCACGCCCGCGCGGCCGCCACCGCCCCGCTCGGCCCCGGCACCCTGCTCTGGCGGCACGCCGCCGACCTGCGGTCCCTGCTCCCCGGCGCCGCCGCCGGGCTGATGCAGCTCCTGCACCCCGGCATCGGCGCCGGCGTCACCGAGCACTCCGCGTTCTTCGACGCCCCCTTCGACCGCATCCACCGGTCCGTCCCGCAGATCTGGGCGACGATCCTCGCCCCCGACGGCGACGCCCGCGCCCGCGCCATCCGCGACCTGCACCGCGGCATCGGCGGCGTCGACGAGCTCGCCCGCCGCTACCACGCCCTCGAACCCGAGACGTTCTGGTGGGCGCACGCCACCTTCACCTGGGAGATCTTCAAGGCCGCCGAGCTGTTCCACCCCGGCACGCTCACCGCCGAGGACCACGAGCGCATGTACGCCGAGACCGTCACCTGGTACTCCCGCTACGGCGTCAGCATGCGCCCCGTCCCCGCCGACTACGCCGCGTTCCGGTCGAAGTTCTGGCACGTCTGCGCCGAGCGGCTGGAGCTCACCCCCGCCGCCGCCCGCGCGCTGGAGATCGCCAAGCACGGCTCCGACACCGTCACGCTGCTGCCCGTCGGCGGCCCCCGCCTCGACCGCGCCGGCCGCCTCGTCGCCGAACGCCCGCTGCGCCTGATCACCTTCGGCTGCCTGCCCGCCATCGTCCGCGACCGCTTCGACATCCCGTGGAGCGCCCTCGACCAGGCGCGGTTCACAGCACTCGCCATCGCGAACCGGCAGGGCTACCGGATGATCCCCAGCGGCGTCAACCACTGGGCGCTGCGCAGCATGCTCCGCTACATCGGCGCCCACACCCGCGACCAGCGCTACGTCTTCACCCAGGGCGGCGGCCCTCTGGAACCCCCGGCACGGCGCGGCCGCGTTCCGCGCCGCCGCGCACGGGTGTCGTGACCGCGCGGACCGCCCCGACGCGGTCCGGCTTTCAGCGGCCGCTGTTCAGCGGGCCGGGGTCCGGCGGGCCGGGGTCCGGCGGGCCAGGGTTCAGCGGGCCAGGGTTCAGCGGGCCGGGGCGGGGGCCGCGGGCCGGTCGCTCAGCTCCTTGCAGGCGCTGAGGACGCGGTCCACGTCGTCGTCGGTGAGGCCGGCGTGCACCGCCAGGCGGAGCAGGGTCCGGGACGAGGACATCCCCGAGAACAGCGCGGCACTGAAGATGTCCCGCCCGGCCAACTCGTCCCGCAGCCGCACCGCGTCGGCCTCCGCGGCGATCTCCAGCGCGATGATCTGCGTGTCGGCGTCCACCGCGCCGAACCCCAGCGCGGCCAGGCCGCCGCGCAGCCGCCCCGTGGCCGCGCGGACCCGGTCCCGCCGCCAGCCGTCGGCGTGGACGACGTCCAGCGCCGCCGCGAGCCCCGCGACCTCCTGCGCCGGCAGCGGCGGGCCGGACGCCGAGGCGCCGAGAGCGCCGGCGAACGCGGGATGGTCGCAGGCGATGAGGCCGGCGCGCGCGCAGAACGCCTTGCCGAGACCGGCGGTGCGGAAGGCGACCCGGCCCGCAAGCCCCAACTCGCCCACGAGGCCCTCGCCGCGCGCCCCCCGGACGCCGATCGCGTGCGACTCGTCCACGACCAGCAGGCACCCGTGCGTTTCGGCGATCTCCACCAGGCCGCTCAGCGGGCACACCGACCCGTCGGTGCCGTAGACCGCGTCCACGCAGATCACCCCGGGCCCGCCCGCCTCGACGCGGCGGCGCAGGTCGGCCAGGTCGTTGTGGTGGAAGCGGACCGTGCCGGCGCCGGCCGCCCGCGCGCCCGTCCACAGCGACGGGTGCGCCAGCGCGTCCAGGTAGACGGGCGTGCCGGGGCCGGCGGCGAGCTGGAGCGCGACCGTCCCCGCGTCCTTCCCCGACGGGCACAGCACACCGCGCCGCGCCGCCAGCAGCCCGGCGAAACGCGCGCCGAGCAGGACCTGCGGATGGTCGGCGGGGAGGCCGGCGCCGTGCGCGGGCGCTTCCGGTGCGGCGCGCAGCCCGGCCGCCATCGCCCTGACGACCCGCGGATGCTCGCCGATGGCCAGATAGTCGCCGCAGGTCAGCACGATGCTCCGCGCGCTCCGCCGGGCCCGGCCGACGGCCGCGAGCCGGCGCACCCTGCGGCCGTCCACGGTTCCGCGCAGATGCCTGATGCGCTCGCCCAGTCGCTGGTGGGCGCTGGTCATGGTCGTCACTCTCCCCGGTCCGCGGGACGGCCACACAACGTAGTGCTCTCTAATCATAGGGTGAAAAGAATCTATTGCGTGGACCAATGCCCGGGCCTGCCGGCAAGGAGATCTGAGTGGAACAGATCATTCCGTTCTGGTATACTCGTCCTCATGAACGAGATCACCGTCTCCGGCTGGACCGTCCTCGACACCGCCCACGAGGCCCTCCGCTCCACCGTCCGCGGCATCACCGCCGCCGACCTGGACCGCCCCACCCCCTGCTCCGAGTGGACGGTCGCCCAGGTCCTCCAGCACGCGGCCGGGGACCAGCTCGCGTTCGCCGCCTCCCTCACCGGCGGCCCCGGGCCCGACTTCGACCCGTTCGCCCCGTCCGGCAGCCTCGACGCCGAGCCGCTCGCCCTGCTGGAGCCCGCCCTCACCGCCAGCGCCGCCGCATGGGCCACCGTGGACCGCGACGCCGCCGAGGCACCGGTCCCGGTCCCGCCCGGCTCGCTCGCCCCGTGGCTGGGCGCCGGCGCCGCCGCCCTCGACGCCGCCGTGCACGCCTGGGACATCGCCCTCGCGACCGGCCAGGAGCCGCCGCTCACCGCCGGCCTCGCGCGGGACCTGCACAAGGTCGCCACCGAGATCGTCGAGCCGCTGCGCCGGTTCGGCGCGTACGCGGCCCCGATCGACGCGCCCGGCGACGAGATCGCCGACCTGCTGCACTACCTCGGCCGCGACCCCGCCTGGACGGCCTGATCCTCCGTCGCCGGACGCCGCGCCCCCGCCCCGACGCGCAGCGTCCGGCGACCATTCCCCTGCAGGGCGGGCGCCGGTCGCGCGTTCGTCAACCGCGTGGTCCACAACGGACGGTGTGGACACGATCGCCGCCGACGCCGAACGCCCGGCGTCCGCCGAGGCCCCCCGCCTACCCACCGCGCGCCCGCCCTTCGCCCGGTGGACCGCCCTCGCCGCCCTGCTCGCCGCCGGTGCCGCCACCGCTCCCGTGCTCCTGCGCTCGACGCCCCTCCCCGCGGCGCTCGCCGCCGTCGGCGACCTGCGCTGGGGGTTCCTGCCCCTGCTGCTGGTGCCCGCGGGGCTGCACTACGTCTTCGCGGCGATCGCGCTGCGCGGCGCGTCCGGCCGCGCGCTCCCGCTCCGCGAGACGACGCTCGCCCAGTTCACCGCGGCCGCCGCCAACCGCGTGACGCCCGGCGGGTTCGGCGCCGCCGCCGTCAACACCCGGTACCTCGTGTGCCGCGGCCTGCCCCTGTCGCGGGCGGCCGTCGCCGTGACCGCGCAGCAGGCCGCGCGCCCGGTAGGCGGGTTGCTGCTGATGGCGGCCGCGCTCGCGGCGGGCGGCGGGGGCGGCCGGATGCCGGACGCGATCGCGGACCACGCGGCGCGGGCGGCGGGCCGGGTGGCGGCCCTCGTCCCGCCGGTCCCGCTGCTCGCCGTCACCGGCGTGCTGCTCGCCGCGGCCGCGCCATGGGTACTCAGAGCCCTGCGGTCGCCAGCGGTGCGGCGGGCCGCCGCGGGCTTCACCGAGCTGCGCCGGCGGCCCCGCGACCTCGGGATCACCCTCGCCGCCTCAGCCGCGGGCACGTTCGTCCTCGGCGCCGCGTTCGCTCTCAGCGCGCTCGCCGTCCCCGGCACGGGAGCGGGGACGGCCGACGCGGCCGCGCTCCTCACCGCCTACCTGGCCGGCGCCACCGCGGGCGCGGCCGTGCCGGTGCCCGGCGGCATCGGCTCCACCGAGGCCGCGCTGGTGGCGGCGCTGGCCGCCGGGGGCGTCCCGCCCGGCCCGGCACTGCACGCGGTGCTGGTGTTCCGGGCGGTCACGTTCTGGGCGCCCGTCCCGGTCGGTCTGCTCGCCTGCCGGATGCTGCGCCGGTGACCGCCTTTACGTTGTAGATCACTAGATCCGGAACACGGCGCGGGCGTTGCCGGACAGGAACGCCTCCCGCGCCGCGTCGTCCAGGCCCAGCTCGTCCAGCCCCCGCAGCGCCCGCTCCGGCGTGATCATCGGGAAGTTCGTGCCGAACATGACCTTGTGGTGCCGGTCCTGCGCCATGTACCGGACGAGCTCCGGCGGGTACCGGCGGACCGTGTACGCCGAGGTGTCGATGTAGACGTTCGGGTGCTTGCGGCACACGGCGACCATCTCCTCCGTCCACGGGTACCCGACGTGGCCGCCGACGATGACCAGCTCCGGGAAGTCCAGCGCCACCTGGTCGACGTACGGGATCGGACGCCCCGTCTCGCTCGGCCGCAGCGGGCCGGTGTGCCCGACCTGCGTGCAGAACGGGACCCCGAGCTCCACGCATTCGGCGAACAGCGGGTAGAACCGCCGGTCCGTCGGCGGCAGCTCCCACAGCCACGGCACCACCCGCAGGGCCTTGAACCCCAGCTCGTTCACGCACCGCCGCAGCTCCCGCACCGCCTCCATCGGCTTGCGCAGGTCGACCGACGCCACCCCCGCCAGCCGGTCCGGCGCCTGCTCGACGAACGACGCGACCTCGTCGTTGCTCACCAGCGCGCCCTCCGGGCCGTACCAGGCGCTGATCAGCCCGACGTCCACCCCGCCGGCGTCCATCGCGCCGACCGTGACCGAGACCGGCACCTCCTCCTCCGGCGGCTTCTGCCCGGTCCACCGCCACAGCGAGTCCAGCATCTCGTGCTGGAGGAACCGGACCGTCCCATGCTGCATCCACGCGTCGACGATCATCATGTCTCCTCTCGACCAGGTGATTATCGTGTGCGGCCCGCGGGGCCGCGCTGGTACCCTCGCGATCATGTCCAGCCCGGAGGCGAACAGACGCTGACCCCCGGCGCGCCCGGCCGTGACGGCCGCCGCGCCGCGGTGCGGGCCGCCCACCGACGCGATCGCGTCGCCACGAGGGCTCCTTCCTCACGCCGCCGCCGTCGATGACGGCCGTCCGCGGCACCGCCCCCACCGGTACAGCGCACCCCTGTTCGCCGTCTCGGGAGTTCCACCTTGCCTCTCGCCGTCTACGTCCTCGGGCTCGCCGTGTTCGCCCAGGGCACCTCGGAGTTCATGCTGTCAGGCCTGCTGCCCGGCATCGCCGCGGGCCTGCACGTGTCCGTGCCCGCCGCCGGGCTGCTCACCTCCGCCTTCGCCGTCGGCATGGCGGTGGGCGCGCCCGCCATGTCGCTGCTCGCGCGCCGCTGGCCGCGCCGCCGCGCCCTGCTCGCCTTCCTGTCCGCGTTCGTCGCCGCGCACGTGCTCGGCGCCGTCACCACCAGCTACGCCGTCCTGCTCGCCACCCGCGTCGCCGCCGCGCTCGCCAACGCCGGGTTCTGGGCGGTGGCGCTCGCCGCCGCCGTCGCGCTCGTCCCGCCGGACGCGCGGGCCCGCGCCACGTCCGTCGTTGTCGGCGGCGTCACCGTCGCCTGCGTCGCGGGCGTCCCCGCCGGCGCCCTGCTCGGCGACCGCCTCGGCTGGCGCGCGGCGTTCTGGGCGGTGGCCCTCGTGTCGCTGCCCGCGCTCGCCGCCATCGCCCGGACGATCCCGGACGACCGCTCCCCCGCCACGAGCGCGGCCGGTGAGCTGCGCGTCCTGTCGTCGCGTCCGCTCCTGGTCACGCTCGCGACGAACGCGCTGTTCCAGGGCGCGACATTCTGCACCTTCACCTATCTCGCGCCGCTCGCGACGCACGTCACCGGCCTCGGAACCGCCTGGGTGCCCGCGCTGCTCGCGCTGTTCGGGCTCGGCTCCTTCGCCGGCGTCACGCTCGGCGGCCGCGTCGCCGACGCCCACCCGGGCGCCCTCATCGCGGCCGGCATGACCGCCCTCGCCGCCGGCTGGACGGTCCTCGCCCTCACCGCGGGCTCCCCCGCCGCCGTCGTGCCGCTGGTGTTCGTCCAGGGCATGCTCGCATTCGGCACCGGACCCGCGCTGATCGCCCGCGTCCTGCACCTGGCGGCGGACGCCCCGACGCTCGCCGGCGGCCTCACCACCGCCGCGTTCAACGTCGGCGCGACGATCGGCCCGTGGCTCGGCGGCCTCGCGATCGGCGGCGGGCTCGGCTACCGCGCCCCCGTCTGGGTGAGCGCCCTGCTCATGGCGGGCGCGCTCTGCCTGTCCCAGGCGAGGACCCGGGCGCTCGACCGCGCCTGAACGGGTGAGGCCGCGCCCTCCAGGCGCGGCCTCACCCGCTCGCCTAGGTCTGGTTCTGCAGCGCCGCGCTCGCCGACCCGGTGAGCGCGGGCAGGTAGCCCAGCCGGTGCCCCTTGGCGGTCGGGTGGTAGCTGGAACCGATCGGGATCGTCACCGCGTGCAGCCAGTCGTCCCCGGAGCACAGCTCGTGCCCGGCGAACTCGTCGCGGACGTCCGACCAGGTGAACCCGGCCCGCCCCGCCGCCGCCTTCACCGTTCCGTCGAGCACGTCCGCGGCGTCGTTCAGCGCCGTCCGCTTGGCGTTGCTGAGCCCCACGCACACGCTCACGATCTTGTAGAGGTGCGGGTACCCGAGCACCACCACCCGCGCGCCCGGCGCCTTCGCCCGGATCTTGCCGTACAGCGAGTCGAGCCTGCCCGGCAGCGTGTTCCTCATGAAGCTCTCCGCCGACGCCACCGCGCTCTGGCACGTCGACGCCGAATGCAGCACGCACGTCTCCATCACGTCGCTGAACCCGGCGTCGTTCCCGCCGACGGTCATGCTGACCAGCGTCGTCGCCGAGCTCAGCGCGCCGAGCTGCCCCGACGCCACCGTCGCGGTCGTCGCCCCCGAGCACGCGACGAACTGGAACGAGCTCGTCGCATGGGCCGCGGCCCACAGTTTCGGATAGGCGTTCGCACTGCGGTTGCACGACCCGCTGGCCGGGTCGTAATCCCCCGCCCCCGTGCCGGACGAGTAGGAGTCGCCAAGGGCGACGTAGTTCGTCCCGGCCGCCGAAGCGGACCCGGACCAGGTGATCATACCGGCGGCGAAGGTCACCGCACCGAAAACGGCCATACAGGGGCGGGAGAGGCGCATCTGCACTCCGGGGCGACGGACGAATGGAGTCCCCTGCAACCTACCCACCCCACCATTCCCCCAAGCCGGCAACCTGATCACCTTTCTTTGTCACTATTCGCCATTGAAATGGCAGATAACCGAGCATCCTCGCATACGCCGCAAACCTGACGACCACCCTGGTCACGCGAGCACCACGGGCACCGCCGGCAACGCGGCGCCGGCCTCCGCGAACACGCACCGCTTCGGACGCACGGAACCCGCCGTTTCCACCGAGCCGGAGAAGGCGAAACAGGAAACGCGTCCATTCCCCTTGCGAGCCGTCCGCCGCGAACGCACTCTTGCTCCCGATGACTCCCGCTGTTCGGATGGACGGCATGACGGCTCGTATGAACGACGGTCCGGCGGATTTCGGGAAAGAGCTTCGGAGAAGGCGGCTCGCGGCGGGCATGTCGCTCGCCCGCCTTGCCGCCCGCGTGCATTACAGCAAGGGGCACCTGAGCCTGGTCGAGCGCGGCGTCCGGCCTCCGGCCAGAGATCTGGCACGGCTCTGCGACACCGAACTGCGGGCGGGCGGCGCGCTCGCCGCCCTCGCGGACGGTCCCCCCGGACCCGTGCCGCGGGGAGCAGGCGATGAGGACCGCGAAACGGAGGTGTGGCTGATGCGGCTGTCGGCGGACGGACCGAGTTGGTTCCAGCCCGTAAGCCGGCGGCAGGCGGTGGCCGTCGGCGCCGCGTCCCTCGCGGGAATCGGGATCGGCCGCGCCGGCCCGGCGGCCGCCGACGACACGACGCTGCCGGACGTCTACCGGTCGATGCTCGCGCAGTACCGGCGGCTCGGCCAAGCGGTGGCTCCCGGCCTCGTCCTGCCGGTCCTCATCGCACAGACTCACACACTCCGCGAACTGGCGTCGCACGCTGGCCCGCGCACGCGCGCCGAACTGCTGCGACTGGCATCGCGCTACGCCGAATACGTCGGCTGGCTGGTGCAGGAGACCGGCAATGACGAGTCCGCGCTCTGGTGGACCCGGCACGCGGTAGAACTGGCGGCCGCCGGCGGCGACCGTGAACTCACAGCGTACGGGTTGGTTCGCCACGCGCTCATCACCCTGTACCGCGACGACGCCGAGAGCACGATCGACCTCGCCAGGCGGGCCCAGGCCGGACGGGTCTCGCCGCGCGTCTCGGGGCTGGCCGCGCAACGGGAGGCCCAAGGCCATGCCCTCGCGGGCGACCATGACGCCTGCATGCGCTGCCTCGACCGGGCTCAGGACCTGCTCGCGACCGCGTCACGAGAACAGGACGCACCGATCCTCGGCACCAGCAATGTGGCCGACCCGGCGGAGATGGGACGCGGCTGGTGCCTGTACGAGCTGGGACGTCCCCGAGCGGCCGCGGAGATCCTGGACGCCCAGCTCGCCCGCGTTCCGGCCGACGCCGTCCGCACCCGCGTCCGGTACGGAACGCGCCGAGCACTGGCGGTCGCGGCTTCCGGGGAGATCGACCGCGCCTGCGAGCAGACCCGCGAACTCCCCGGCGGGGCGACCACCGTCGCCTCCGCCACCATCGCCACGGACCTGCGCAGACTCGCGCGGACGCTGGCACGCCATCCGGGGAACCGGGCCGTGCGCGACCTGGCCCCCGAACTCGGAACGGCGCTGCGGAACTCGAGCCCATGAAAGGGGACGGAACATGCACGAGGTATTCATCAACTACCGCACCGGGGACGGCGACGAAGCCGCCTTCGCGATCGAACGCGAACTATCCCGCCGCTTCGGCGACAAGGCCGTCTTCCGGGCCTCGAAATCCATTCCGCCCGGAGGCGACTTCCCCGAGGGACTCCTGCGCGCCGTCCAGAACTGCACCGTCCTGCTCGCCGTCATCGGCCCGGAGTGGCACAACCATCCCCGCCTCCGGGACGCCGGTGACTGGGTTCGGCGCGAAATCCTCGAAGCGTACGCCAGCGCGGCGATCGTCATCCCCGTGCTCAAAGGCAGGACCACCGAACGGCTCCGCAAGGACCTCCTGCCCCCAGAGCTCGAGCGCCTCGCCGACGCCCAGTCGCTCCGGCTGGACGTCCGCGACGGCGAATCCGGCCTCGCCCGCATAGCCCAGGTCGTTGCCGGCGCGGTGCCGGCAATGGTGGACGCCACCTCAGGTGACGCGTCCGAGGACGGCACGGTGCGCAATACGTCCGGCGGCGCATCCGGAACCGTCATCCAGGCGCGTGACACCTCCGGAACCGCCGGCAACTCCGGTCCTGTCATACGCGACGCCCATGGCCCCGTCCATGCCGGATCCGGTGACATGAACAACTATTCCCAGACCTTTTCCGGCGACGGCGCCACCTACGTCCAAGGCGATCACCGCGGCGACATCTCCCACCGCTTCGGCGGAAAGAACGACGGCGGAGCCGAACGATGACCACATCCACCGGCCCCTTTGTGTTCGACAGCAGCGGGCCCGTGAACACAGGTCCAGGGGACCAGAACAACACTTTCACCACTGTTTTCCTCGAAGACGCGAAAGGACGATCTCCTCGACAGGAGGCCGCTGACCAACTGCGATGGCTCTGGCGGCGTTTCGTCGAGCCGCCGGGTTTCGGAGCGGCGGCCGACGCTTTACAGCGGAACGGCACCGTCTTCCTCGACGGTGAACCGGGGAGCGGCAGATTCGCGGCGGCGAAGATGCTGCTGTGGAGCCCTGAGCACGCCGGCCGGGCGCTTCACGAAATCGTGCTGCAGGAGGGGCGCGGCGACTATCTGGACCTCGATCACGTCGGCGACGACGACCACGTGTGGCTCGACCTGTCAGCCGTCGACCCGGACGTCTGGATCAAGGTGCACGGCGAGTTGTCCGGTCTGCGGAGCCGCGTCTGGACGCGGGGCGCCCATCTCGCGGTCGTCCTGCCTCATGCGAGCACCCCGGCGCGGCGGGCCTTGGACCTGCGGTCCGACCTCGGTCAGTTCCGCGTGCGGATCGGACGTCCCGGCGATAGGGAGGTCCTGTTGCGCCACCTGCGGTCGGAGGGCGTCCCCGTCCCACGCCCGCTTCCGCCGATCCCCTACCTGGACACCGGACTCACCCTCGACCGGATAGCGCATTACGCCCGCCTGATCGCCGAGGCGTACGAGGACGCCCGGGACGGTGAATTCGCGGCGTGGTGCCGTGTCGCCCACAAGGCGCTCGCCGGGTGGCGAGAACAGGTGGCCGAGCGCATCGACGCCTTGGAGGGAGGGAAACGTCGAGCGTTCCTCCTCGTAACGGCGATGCTCCACGGCGCCCACTCCGAGGTCGTGCACCGCGCCGCCGCCGCCTTCCTGCGAACGGCGCGTGCGGCGCCCGCCGAGGAACCGGCGATCGAGGACGCAACGCTTCGTCGGCGGCTCGAAGAGATCCACGCCGCATTGGACGAATCCGGGCACGTGCGTTTCGTCGATCTGGATTACGACGCGGCGGTCCGGGCACATTTCTGGACCCACCTGCCCGGGCTCCAGCAAGACCTGTTGGAGTGGGTGGGCGAGACCGTCCCGCAGCCCGACCTCTCCGGCGCCGAGCGGAGAGAGCTGGTCGACCGTTTCGCCGAACTGTGCCTCAACGACCGGCACCGCGAAGCGCTCCTGAAGCTGCTGGAGACATGGACGGCATCACCGCCGTCGAAATCCCGCATCGAGGCCGCGGCACGGATCCTCCAACGTGGTTTGCGGGACCGCCGCCACGGTCGCTTCTTCCGCCAGAAGATCTACGACTGGGCGCAACGAAGTGACCTTCCGGAGAGCCTCCTCACGGTGCTCGTCGTGGCCTGCCGTGATGAGATGGCGGTCGGCCACCCCGACGAGGCGATCGTCCGCCTGCATCACATGGCGCGGCGTGAGCGGGTCACGCGGGCTCGCGACGCCCTCGTCGGCCTCGTCCGGGACGATCCGCGGCTCCTGCGCCGGATGCTCGATCGGCTCGCGATGCCGAGCACGGACGAACGAAGGCAGGTCTCCGACGCACGGATCTTCCTCGCGCTCGCCGACCCGGCGCTGCTCACCGATCCCGGTGCGGGCAAGCGGCCGCTCCTGGCCGAGGCGTCCGTCCAGGAGCGACTGGCCGACGGGTGGAGTCGCGCTCTCGGGTCCCTCACCGAGGGCGAGTGGGCGCCGTCCGCACGCGACTGGCTACGCCGCGCCGCCGATGACGAGCGGCACCGGGACCTGCTGCTCGACCTTCTCCTTTTGGGATGCGCGCATCGTCCGCGCGTCCTCGCCCGCATGTACACGCTGGCGCGCGAGGCCGCGCCGCGCACCGATCTGGAGGATCTCGTGCTCCGCAAAATCAGGACGGGCAGGAGGGCCGCATCCGCATGAGCGAGTCCGAAGGGGCGGGTCCCCTGCACATGGGCCGCGTCCTTCCGATGTTCTTCCCGCTGCTGATCGGCGGGTTGCTGCTGGCCGCATTGGTGCTGCTGGCACCGGCGTTCGTCTGGGCACCCGTGCTCGCGATAGCGGCGCTCGGCGGGCTCGCGTCCTTCTTCCGCCGGACGTTCAGCCCCGCGCCGCCGCCCGAGTTCGGGTACGTGCAAGAAGCCGCGCCGTCCACGGAGGTGGGCCGCATCGCCGAAGTGCGTTTGCCGAGCAACCGCCCGGACTACTTTTTCGTCTTCTCGGCGAACGTCGTCTGGACGCACGAGGGTCTCATCGAGGGCCATCCAGCGGTGAATCTGGACGCGCTCGCCCGGAACGCGATCGTCCGGCGCGCGCGTGACCTGGTCCGGCGCTGGGATCCCGAGTACGTCTCACTGGCGGCGCACGAGCTCGCCGACGCGCTCGCCGAGATGGTCTCCGACGCCACCGGCCGCGTTCGGGCGATGGCCCAGGCGGTCAAGCTCTCCCTGCCCGAAGACGACCGCCAACGGCTCGACGAGCTCGCCACGGTGCGCAAGACGGAGGCCGTCTGGGAGCACCAGCGCAAGCAAGAGCAGAGCCTCCGACGCTACCTCGGTGACGATGTCCTCAAAGACCCTGGCAGCGCCGTGGTGTGGTGGCTCGCCCGGAACGACGAGAGCCTGGACGGCACCGTGGAGCGGATTTCCGACCTGCGCTACCTGGCCGACACCGCGAACAACGTCCCGCCTCCGCGCGAGCCGGAAAGATCCGCCACCGATCATTTCGGCGCGATGCTGGATCGCCTCGGGCTTTCCGGCGACGATCCGCAGCGCAACCTGTTCGCCCGCGAGGTCGCCGACAGCTTGGCCGAAAACGGTTTCCACGACGTGGCCGACGAGATCAAGGACCGCTTCGACCCACCGCGCGGCTCTGCCGAAGAGGCTCCCGGGCCAGAGGCCCGGCCGCCCACCGGGTCCGAACAATGACGGCGGAACTAACGGAGTATGGCGAACGCCATGGTCCTGGATCGATCGTTGCGGTTTCTCTCGCGACGTCCACAGAGGGTGAGGGATTGAGGCGATGACGGATCCCATGACTGTCGCCATAGCCACCGCGATGGCGGGCAAGACTGTTGAGGTGGCGGGCGAGCCGATCCGAGCGGCCGTGGCCGAGTTGGTGGACAAGGTCCGCAAGCGGATAGCGCGGCGTCCGGAGAGACGGGAAGCGGAACTGGCTCGTGCCGCCGCATCCGACCCGACGCCAGAGCACATCGCAGCCCTGGCCGCGGCGCTCCGGCTGCTGATGGACGACGACCCGCAGTGGGCCGCCGAACTCACCTCAGTGTGGATGCAGGCGCAGATGCATGCCGCATCTCACGACGACGGCGTGGTGAATGTCGTCAACGGTGGAGCCGGCAGAGTCGTTCAGCTCCGCGATGTCCAAGGCGATCTCACCATCGGCTAACCGGCGCCCCAGACGAAGCGAACGCTTCACCGCAAACCCACTGACCCGACTGAACAAGACACGGTCACACTTGCAAAGAAGGGCACTGAGGACGATCAGGCCCCGTTCGACGACCCGGCTGTGCGGGACGAACTCCGCAGACGGCTCAATGAGGCACCGGGCATCGACATTCCCGCCGCGAAGCTGGCCCTGTACCCCAACTTCCCGATCTCGCGTCTGGCGGACGAGGCGGTTTGGGACGTGGTGGTCGCCACTCTGGACTGGTTCGTCCACATGACCCGGAGCGGATAGCGACGGCCCGCGACTGCCCTGAGCGCCGATCGGACCCGAATGCGGGCGTGGGAGGATTCGGGGGTGGGTGGTCTGGGTGTGGTGCGGCGGGGGCTTGTTTGGGTGTGGAGGAGGTTGGGCGGGCGGGTGCAGTGGCGGCTTGCTCGGCTCCGGCATGACACGTTCCTGGTCTATGCGGCCGGGGTCGTCCGAGACGAGCAGGGGCGGATCCTGCTGCTGAGGCACCGGCTCTGGCCGGAGTACCGCGCCTGGGGGCTGCCGGGCGGTTACGTCAACGCGGGCGAGCGGCTGGAGGACGGCGTCGCCCGCGAGATACGCGAGGAGACCTCCTTGGAGGTCGAGGTGGAGGGGACTCCGCTTCGCGTCGCCAGCGGTTTTCGCCACCGGGTGGAGACGTACTACGAAGCCCGCGTCACCGGCGGGCGACTCGAACTCGATCCGGCGGAGATCCTCGAGGCACGCTGGTGCGGGCCGGGTGAGGTTCCGGACGAGATGTCGGTCAGGCTCCGCCCCCTCGTCACTTCGCTGTTCTCCTAGTGGCGGCGTCCGTCCATACGCTGGCGCCGCACCGTCGCGTTCATGACGGGCGGGCGAGTTCTGCGAGTGCGCTCTGGGCGGCCTCGGTGACGTGGCTCCAACCCGGATCCCGCAGCACCTCGGCATCGGTGGCGGCGGGAGGAACCTGATCCAGGACGGCGTCCAGAGCCGAGAGCAGGCTCGCCACCTTGGCCGATTCCCGGTGATTGCGAAAGATCTCGGAGGCGGGCGAGGTGAGTTCCCGCTCCAACTGCGGCCCCAACGGCATCAATGTCTCCGTCAGATCATCGATTGCCCCGGTCGCGATCTTCCGGACGCTGTCGACGAGTACAGCGCGCGGATCGCTGACGCTCCTGCGATGGACCGTCTCGACATCGGAGAGGGCGTCTTCGACGTAGGGCGCTATTTCAGCGTCGGCCAGTCGCTCTTGCAAGGCGCGGACGATGTCATCGACCGGCATGTCCAGATGGAGGCGGACCAGGTTTCCCATGCCACGGGCCGCGGCGCCGCGGACGTCGGGGGCCGCATGGTCGATGCACCGCATCAGCAGGCTCAGCACTCGGTCCCGGTCCTGGTCCTGGTCTTGGTTCGACAGGTAGTCGATGCCCGCGACGACGGTGCCGACATCGCCTTCCCTCAGCGCGGACTCCACGGCCTCGCGCTCAATCGGTTCCAACCTCCGATAGCGCATCTAATTCCCCTATGCACTTCCCTCGGCGATTGAACATGCCCGCCTTTATGAGCGCGTTTCGCATCGCCTGGTCAAGCCCCTCCCATGACCTGACATGGCCGTGGAATACCCCGTCGCTGGTCTTGTCCAGCACCACTATCTCTCCACTTTCCTTATCGTAGCCGACCCTGCGCGGCGAGGTATCTTTGACTTGCTACGGAATCGTCCAGCGCGGACTGGCCGTCCTCGGGTTCCTTCGAGTTCTCGCCGCCGCGGCGTGCACGGGTACTTGTGGGCTTGTTTTCCGCTCGGCTCGTAGACGCCGTTCGGGTGCTCCGTCTCGGCTTCGAGGATGCGAAGGTTCGGAGCGTTGGCGGCGCCGGTGGTAACCGAGGTGACGAGGTGTTCGGCGAGGGCACCGGTGGCGATCACGGAGACGGCCTGGAGGAGCCGGCCCGCGGCCGCCGCCATGGCGGCGCGGATCGCGGCCATTTCAACGAGGGCCGCGACGGGGTTCGGGGCGGCCCGCGCGATTCCGGCACAGAGTTGGGGCAGGGCCTCCCGCAGGGAGGGCGGAGAGCCGTCCAGCCGTCTCCAGTAGTCACCGAACGCCGCTATGTCGGGCGCGTCGCTGTGGCCGGTGACCTTCTTGACCTCGGCGGCGAGCGGACCTCGGGCGCCGCTGAGCCCGGTGTGGGCGTTTTGCCAGGCGTTGGCGGCCGCCTTGAGCGCGAAGGGATCCCCTGTCGGCCAATATTCGGAGATGTCGAAAGGGTCGAACCTGATGCCGGGAAGGCTCTCCAGCAGCGACTTGGGCGGCGATTTGCCGGGGCCGGCGGCCGACGGAGGCGGCGCCACGTTCAGTGAGCGGGGGACGCTACCGCGCAGCAGTTGGTCCAGAAGAGTTCCGCGCTGCTGGGGAACCATGGAGAAGCGGCCGTTGATCATGGAACTGTGATCGGCCTTGATGTGGTTATGACCGTCTGTGTCAGCCCCCACGACATGTCACCGACGGATCGGTGCAGTGCGGCGAATCCGTGCCATGCGGCTTCGACCGCCGGTTTGTAGGCGGCGATGAATCTGGCGGCCGCCCGGTCCTTGCCGGGATTTCCGGCCATGCCATGCGTGGGCGCCAACGCCTTTCCGAGGTCGCCCCAAACGACGCCGATCCCGTTCTGCGAGGCGGCCCGCTCCCACCGCGTGCGCCGTCTCGTAAACGTTCCTCGCGTTGCCCGATAGCGTTATCCGGCCGGATAGTAAGACCACCTGTCCAAGACGGTCAACCATTGTGTCGAGCGCGGGGAACCGGTTCCTCCGCTACCGTCGAATGCCGCACGCCAAGGAAAGCGCTGCGCGCGGGACGTGACCTGGATCTCGAGCTGCGCCGGAGGAGATGTCCGTCCGGCTTCGGCCGTTCGTGGCGTCCCTCTCCCGAGGCTGAACGGACGGGCGCTTCGTAGCGTCCTATCCGTTATGCGGATCATGCGGTGGAGTGTGCTCGGCGCCGTCCTCCTGACCGTTGCCATGGCCTGGCCCGCGCGGGCGGCCACGGTCACGGAGCACATCCGCGATTACCGGGCCGACCTCACGGTTCGCGCCGACGGGCTCCTGCACGTCCACGAGGTGATCGTCTATGACTTCGGTGGCGCGCGGGACCGGCACGGGATCGAGCGGGTGATCCCCTACCGCGACGGCAGGCGCCTCTACGACATCGACCGCGTCCAGGTGACGGTGGGCGGCAAGCACGCCAAGACGCAGATCGACCATGGGACGAGCACGCTGAAGATCCGGATCGGGGACGAGAACGTCAACGTCAAGGGGGTGAAGACCTACGCCATCGACTTCGACGTGGCGCGCGCGCTGACCCCGTACAAGGACCACGACGAGTTGTACTGGGACGCGATCGGCACCGGCTGGAGCGTGCCGATCGACTCGGCGGCGGTGCGTGTGAGCGCCCCGGCGGCGCCGACGTACGCCGACTGCTTCGCGGGGGATGAGGGGACCCACGGCTCGTGCGGCGGCCGGACCGTCACGGGGAGCAGCGCGTCGTTCGTGCAGAGGCTCGGTGCGCACGAGGGCATCACGGTGAGGATCGGCCTGCCGAAGGGCGCCGCTCATGTGCCGCCACCGCACTACGCACGGCCCCGGTACGCGGTGACGTGGGTGGGGCACGCGGTGCTCGGCGCGGTGTGCGCGCTCCTGGCCGCCGCGTGGGGGTGGGTCCGTTGGCGGCGGCGTCCGCGCCCCGTTCCGGACCTGCTCGAGTTGGTGGGGCCTGCGGAGCTCCGGTACTTCCTGCCCCTGCGGAGGTCCAGCGAACGCGAGGCGATCCTGGTCGACCTCGCTGTCCGCGGCCATCTCCACATCCACGACGACGGGGAGAAGGTGACGCTGACCCGGCGCCCCGTCGAGGCGCCGCTTCGGTCGTATGAACAGGCATTTCTGGAAAAGCTGTTCGGATCCAGAAAGAAGGTGCGGGTCGGTGAGGCGCGGCGGAGTGACGTCGCGTCTCTGCAGCTCTCCAGCATGATTTACGCCGCCGTGTGCGACCGCAGGCTGGTCCGCAGGTTCGACCTGTACAACTGCGAATTGGTGCTGCGCACGCTGGGGTTCGTCGGCCTGCTGGCCGGCGCCCTCCTGGTCGTCGTGGACCTGTGGGGGAATTTCGACATGCGCGTGTTCTCCGTGGGCGACCTGACGGCGGTGGGGGTCGCGGTCCTCATCGCCGGAACGGTCGCGCTCATCGTTCAGGACCGGGTCGACAATCTCACTTTCGCCGGCGCGCGGCTCCGGGCGCTGCTGGAGGAATACGCGCCGGGCCGCCGGCTTGAACGACCGGATGGCGAGCGCCATCTGCCCTACGCAGTAGCGCTCCGATTCTGGTCGGCCGTGGAGCAGTTCGGTACCGCGTACGCCGATCGGCTCGACTGGTACACCTACAGCGGAGACGAGGCGGAGGCGAGCGACCGGTTCACCGCGCTCGGCTGGCTTTTCACGGCTTCCAGCGATGCCCCGACGCGGTCTTCCAACGGTTACTGGTCCTATCCTTCTGGGCGCTCCTCCACGGGCTCGTACAGCGGATATTCGAGCACGTACACGCCTCCGTCGTACGGAGGCGGAGGCGGCGGTCACGTGGGCGGTGGTGGCGGCGGAGGCGGGGGCGGTAGCTGGTAGCCATGCGGCCCATGGCCAGGGATGCGGCGCCGGGCGAGCAGCGCTATGCGTAGTCCGCGAAGGTTCCGATCACCTGGCACGTCCGGTCGTTCAAGGGGACGTCCGCGACGACGCGGCTGCGCGGGTCGTGTTCGTCGTTCGTCCACACGTTGGTCGCGGGGCCTTCGGGCAGGCGGCGTCCGAGGTCGCCGGCCACCGTCTGGAGATCGCGCACTTCGAGCGTGACGCTCTGTTTCCAGCGGACGCGCCGCAGATCATTGTCGGCGGCGAATTTCGCGACGGCCGGGCAGGGAACGGCGAAGGCGAGATGCAGGAAGTAGGGGCTGGAGTCGTTCCTGGTCATGTACCGCACGGAACTCATGGACGCGGGGAGGTGCAGTCTCAGGTCGCCGGCGGCCCGTTCGAGGGTGAGGCGCGGGTCGGAGCCCTTGACGGGGCGAGGGTCTCGGTTGCTTTCGGCGAGCGGTCCGTCCGACGTCGACAGCAGCGCGTAGCCCACCGTTCCGGCGGTCGCCAGAACCGCGACGCCGACGAGCGCCGCGAGCGCGTAAAGCAGATGACGTGCTTTCACCGCTGGTATCCCGATGACCCATAGACGTCGAAGTCGCGCACCATGCCGACCGTATGGAGGTGGGAGATGTCGGGCTGCTTGACGGTGCCCACGAGTGGCGCCTTGAACGGCAGCCGTTGCTCGTCGGCGGTGCCGAAGTTGTACCGCTTGTAGAACTCGACCGTGTAGTGGTTCCCTTCTCCGCGGACCCTGTACTGGTAGCCGTTGAAGGCGTAGTACATGTCCTGGTTCGTGCGGTAGTCGAAGTTGGCGCTCTTCCAGCCGGAGTCGAAGGTCCCGTCCCCCGGATGCTCCGCCAGGGTCTTCTCTATCTCCCGCCTCATCTCCGGACTGCGTTTCATGATCTCTTCTGGGTCGACATGCCGAGTGTCGCCGCTCCCGTCGAGCCAGTGGGACAGGAGCGTCGCCGCGGTCGGCCACTGCTTGGCGATGCCGCCGAGCGCGATCAACTCCATCTGCCCGTAGACCTTCCGGTCATGGGCGGTCGGCGGCTCGACGCCCCACGGCCGTCCGTAGTCCGTCACCGGCCACAGCGGCGGAGCATCGGACAACTCGGTCGGGAGGTCCTCCTTCCAGGCCCGCTCGGCGAAGAGCTTGGGAAGTTCGGCGGCGAGTTTCTGGTCGGTCTTGGTGGCGTTGTCGACCGCGGTCCGCATCGCGCCGCTGAGACGCTGGAGGGTGGCGTTCCACTGCCTGCGGCTCTCCGGGTCGTTGCGGTCCGCCCCCACGAGCGGCGGCATGGTGAGCGAACCGTCGTCGCCGACCCTGATGTGCAGGCTGTGCGCTTCATTGACCGCGTTCTGGAGGTCCTTCTGGGCCTGCCGGAATTCGTGTTCGGCCTGCGCGAGGGTGTTGTAGATGCTGAAGGCGCTGAACGCGGCGCGCTTCAGCCGCTGCGCCTCCGGGGTGATCTCGCCTTTCGCGACCTGCGACGCGACGCCTTTCCAGCCGGAACGATCGATGCCCCGGACGACGTCGGTCTCGTAGACCTGCGCCGATCCCTGGAGGTATTTCGAATAGGTCAGCCATGCCTGGCCCGCCGTCTTGAGACCGTCCAGGCGGGCGTCCCTGAGCGAGGCGAAGTCGACCACGTCAGCCCTCCACGTGCCAGACCTTGTTGATGGCGCCTCTGATCTTGTCCTCCGCCCGGCGGTAGGCGGCGGCCGTCCTGGTGAGCCGCGGCCCGATGCCGTCGATGTGGTCGGCCATCGTCTTGCCGTTGGCGTGCCAGGAGTCGACGAGCGCGCTCAGTTGCCCGGCCGAGCCGAACCCCTTGAGGTCCTTGGCCGCGGCGTCGGTCGGACGCCCCGCCTTGCCGAGACCGGTCCGCACGAAATCCGCGACGACGCCGCACGCCCGCGCGCCGGACTCGAGCTCTTCCAGCTGCCGGTACTCGAGCTTTCCGGGGTCGTCCAGGATCGGAGCGAGGTAAGGAGGGACCTGGGCCGCGGGCGGCGACGGCTTTCCGGGATTGAGCAGTTTCTCTAGGCCAGACGGATCGGACATGTCCTCCGGACTCCTCCCGTCACGCGCCACCGTCCGCCCGCGGGGTGGACACCGACGCCCGGGTCAAGGATGGCGCGACTCCGGCAATGTCACATGATCAGCCAATTTATCAGCTTCGTCTTTGCCTGGGCAGAGGGCACCCGATTCACCGGATCCATCTGGTCGGACGCAGTTGACCCGGCTGTCAAGAGGAAGAATTCACATAATGCGCCGGGCAGTGCGCACTACGCGTGAACCGGAGCCTTCGATGAGAAGGTGCCCGCGCCGCACTCAAGACGGAGCGAATGGACGGCGAAGAGTGCGCTGCTCCGGAGGCCCGCCTCTGCGGGTGTTCGAGAAGTTGGTCTGGGTCGGTGCGGCGGCGTGATGTTGTGCACCGGTACGTGCAGGGTGTGGCGATGGCTCGGACGTCGCGTCACCCCTCGTACCTGACGGACTCACGCTGTGGCTTCCCGCCCGCAGCGGCACCGGCGAGCCGGGGAGCGATGCGCGACCGGGTCCTCCACACGATCGCGGCGGTGCTGGCGGCCGCTGCACTGGCCTCAGGGTGCGGCGTGCGGCCGACCGGCGTCGTCAGCGCGGGCAGCCTGCCGGTCGCCGAGGGGCGCAGCATGACGATGACGCTCTACCTGGTGGCCGGGGACAAACTGGTCCCGGTCACCCGCCAGGGGCTGGCCGGCCACCCGATGCTGCCGCTCGTCCAGTTGAGGATCCCGGTCACCGCGCAGGAGAGCCGCAAGGGCCTGCACACCGAGGTGCCCCACACGGAGGACATATCGGGATATGTGGTGCAGGCTTCCAGGGTGCTCGTCGCCTCGGTGACCGGCATCGACATCGGGCCGGGCGGACTGAAAGCGGGCGGCGACTGGAGCCGCGTCGCGCTGGGGCAGCTGGTGTGCACCGCGCAGGCCGTTCCCGGGGTGTCGCGGGTGAAGGTGGAGGACGCGCTCAACCCCGACACCGAGTCGGCGACGCTGACCTGCGACGACTTCTCCGACCTGCTCGCCGGCTGACCCGGCTCTCGCTCGTGCCCGTTCGAGAAGGATCCCGTCCGGTGACGACTTCTCCGGCCTACGCGTCAGAGGGCGTTCATGAGGCGGTGGACGGCTTCGGCGAGGGCGGCGACCGGCGCCACGCGCGCGGCGAGGCGGGCGAGCGCGTTGTCGCGGCGTTCGGCGTCGCCGTCGTCGGCCTCCGCCTCCTCCCGCGCGTCGGCCAGGTCGCGGCGGGCGCGGCGGGCGTCGGGCAGCGCGGCCTCGTGCTCGTCGATCAGCGCGGCGACGCGGTCGAAGAGGTCGGTGCTCGCGGACGGTGCGGACGAGCGCTGCACCTGTGACACGTTGCGTCCCATGGCGACCTGGCCGCCGATCTGCGCGCCGTCACCGATGTACATGTTGCCGGACATGCCCTCTCCCCTGGTCAGCCCGCGGCCTCCTGGCGGACGTCCCCGCCGGGCGCGAACCCGAGCTGGCCGTTCACCGTGCCGCCGTTCATGATGAGCGAGTTGCTGATGATCGACGCCGTCTCGGTGCGGTAGTCGGAGACGTCGATGTTGCGGTCGTGCTGGAGGTGGTCGAGGAGGGCGCCCATGACGCGGCGCTCGATCAGCCGGGTGTGCTTGTTGACGTCCAGTTCCTGGAGGAAGGTCGTGAACGCCGGTTCCGCGGCGCGTTCCCGGACGGACATGCGGGCGCCGTAGTCGAAGGCGAAGAACCGCCGCCGGTGCCGCTCCGCGCCCTGCTGGAAGATCTCGGCCCACGGCACCGCCGCGACCAGCCGCAGCGGCCCCGCGATCGCCTCGCCGACGGCGGCGGCGCCGCCCTGCCGGAGCGCCTCCAGGACGACCTCCGCCGGGGTGAAGGACGGCAGCACGTCCACCAGCTTGAAGTCCTTGCGGATCGGCGGCAGCGCGTTGCACACGAACTGCGCGTAGAGCATGCGGCCCTGCACCGCGAGGTAGAGGAAGCCGGTGATCTGCACGCCCTCGTCCCTGGCCGGCACGACGTGCCACCGCCCGTCGTCCGTCACGGAGGCGGCGTGGGCCTCGACGGTGATCCGCTGGTAGCAGCGGAGGTCCGCCTGCGGATTGCGGACGAGCACCTCGACCGCGGCCTGCGACGCCTTCGAGAACGGCCGCCACGTGTTCGGATCGATGAGCGGATGCCCCTCGTACCGCACGCCGGGGTGCGCCGGGCCGAACGGGCGGCGGCCCTGCACGCACTCGCCCTCGGCGACGACGTGGTCGTTGACCAGCAGGTCGACGGACTCGTTGGGCGGCAGGTCGTCGCGCATCGCGGTCAGCCTCCGCTCGATGGCCGCGCGCATGTCGACGGGGTCGACGGCCAGGGCCGGACGGTCCGCCCGCGCCGGGCGGACCCGGTCCAGTTCGATGACCAGCGACCAGACGCGGGTGCGCTTGTCGTCGACCTTCCCCGAGCCGACGAACGGGTTCTGCCGCGAGTACAGCGTGACGTTCCCGTACTGGGCGGCGCCGACCCGGTCGATGCGGTCGCTCCGGGCCTGCGAGCGCACCCTCGGCACGGCGACGGGGGCGTCCGGCCCCAGCGACCGCAGCAGCCAGACCACCGCGAGCCGGTGCACGAACGAGATCCCGAGGAGCAGCGCGAACAGCCCCAGGCCGCCGATGAACCAGTGGTCGTGGCGGACGGGCTCGGCGAACCCGTCGCCGCCCGCCTCAAGGCCCGGCCCGCTCGTCGCCTTCAGCATCGTCGTGCCGATGTACAGCAGCAGCGGGCCGCCGGCGACGGGAAGCGCGATGGTGACGGCGGTCTGGAACCGTCCGGCGCGCTTCGGCAGCACGGCCAGGGCGACGGCGAGCAGCGTCAGCGTCCCGAGCACCAGCAGGGTGACCTGCCACGACAGCACCAGCCCGACCACGATCGCAGCGGTGATCATGGTGTCCCGGACCAGCCGCATCTCCCGGGCGTGCAGGCAGTGCGCCAGCACCGGCCGCAGGTCGAACCCGTAGGAGGGGACGACGGCGCGGTGCTGGTCGTAGAGGAACTCCTTGATGATCTCCTTGGACAGCGCCTCGTCCCGGTAGGCGGCGCAGCACAGATAGCGCGTCGCGTTCTGCATGCGGACGCGCTGCCCCGGCGTGTGCGTGAAATAGCCCCGCAGCGTCCGCACGACCCCGTCGTCGTCAGCCGGCATCTGCACTCCCGTGAGCGGTGTGGGCGGGCGGACGCTCAGTGAACTACGCGTGACGGACCGAGCACAACCGGCTTTACCCGGGATCATGCGAAGCGTTATACGGCCGGTGGAGTGTCTAGAGCCGGACATAGTGGTAAAGCTTCAATAATCGGGGCGAGGCTTTTCCAGAAATGGCTCTGTTGAGGGCCTGTGCGCGCCGGTCATCCGTGTGGGGTCGCGACGCGGGTGGTGAAGGAGCCGTGGAAGCCCATCGGGATGTGGTGGCGCAGGTGGGCGACGGCGAGCGGCTCGGCCTCGACGTCCCGGGCGTCGAGGACGAGCAGCCGCGACCGGTGCTCGTCCGGGTCGTAGGCGAGGGTCAGGAGCCAGCCGTCGCCTTCGTCCGCGTCGGGGCCGCGGGGCACGAACACCGGCTCGCCGAAACCGTGCCCGGACGGCAGTTCGTGGGTCGTCCGGCGGCCCGTGACGTGGTCGTAGGCGTGAATGCCCGTGCTGGATTTCGTCCGGCCGGCGAAATAGGTGTAGCGGTGCGGATTGCCCGCCTGCCGGACGTCGGCGTGCGGCAGTTCCATGGGCCCGCTGCATACCTCTTGCTCTTCGACGTTTCCGGACGGGGAGACGCGATAGCGCATCAGCGCGTCGCCCCACGGGAAGTCGCTGGTGCGGAATTCGCGGAACCTCGTGGCCACCTGGTCCCAGTCGGCGAAGCGGACGAACTCCACGACCACGTCGTCACCGTCCTCGAAGGCGTTGACGAAATGGAAGCCGAGCAGGGCGTCGTGCTCGATGACCCGCGCTTCGCCGCCGTCGCGGGGGACGATCGCGAAGCACGTCGGACGGTGCGGCTCGTAGGTCAGGGCGTCCGCTATCGATCCGGTTCCGAGCAGGATCGGCGCCGCCTTCGGGATCACCGGGTTGATGACGAACACCAGATACCGGCGGGTGAGCGCGAAGTCGTGGTTCCACGGACTGTAGGGCAGCGATATCCGCGGCATGTGGTGCAGCTTCCCGTTCGGATCGACCCGGTAGCAGCGCAGGCTCCGCAGCCGCGTGAAGTCCATTCCGAAGTTGAACAGCTCGCCGGTCACCAGGCAGCGCGACGGGTGCGCGGAGAAGGCCGACATCAGTTTCAGCCGCCCGTCGAACGAGTGCTCGCCGAGCGTCTCCAGGCTGTCCGGGTCGAGCCGGTAGGGCCGTCCGCCCTCCCATAGCGCGAGCAGTTGGCCGCCGTGCAGGACCACGCCGGTGTTGGCGACGTTCGCCGGCGGGCGGAGCATGTTGCCGAGCACGCCACCCGGCCGCTGGGTACCGAGGCCCCGCAGTCCGGCCCGCCCTTTCCGCTGCCCGTAGCGGTAATGCCTCGTCCTTACGTACCGGTTCCGGTAATGGATCCGGCCGTCCCCGGGGAACGCGAACAGCGACAGCATTCCGTCGCCGTCGAAAATGTGGTCGAGCAGGGTCTCGCCGACCTGCCAGCGCCCTGGGCCATTGCGGTACAGCGTCCCGACCAGGCCGTCGGGAAGGCGCCCGTCGATCTCGTCGATCTCGTAGTCGTGCTCCTCGGCGAGCGCATCGTAGAGCCCATGCCACGCCTCGGCGCCCTCGGTCGCTGCGGCCACGTCCGACTCCTCACCCGAAGAGGTCCCCGGTCGAGGAAGCGTGCCACACCGCCGGTACGTAGTTCAATGCCTAACGACTACGGCCCACCAGGCAACTCCCCTCATGGTCGCGGAGCGTCTACTCGGTGCGGGTTCGGGGGCGGGGAGAGAGGGCGGCGCGGAGGACGCCGCCGAGGCCCTTGGCGGAGGCGGCGAGGAAGGTCGTCCAGTCGAAGTAGTCGCGCCACAGGGTGATGAGGCCGTCGTGGACCTCGAAGGTGCCGCAGACCCAGAACTCGGCGCGCCACGCGCCCGCTTCGAGGACGTCGGTGCGCTCGGTGAGGACGACGGGGCCGTTCGCGGCGATGTTGTGCACGCGGGCCTCGAACCCGGTGCCGTAGCGGGTCATGGCACGCAGCGTCTTCTCGACGGCGGGGAGCCCGCGCGCGGGCGGCAGCGGGACGTTCTGGTAGACCATGCCCGGGGCGGCGAGGGCGAGGGCCCGGTCGACGTCGAGGGCCTCGAGGGCGGAGAGGAACTCGCGGACGATCTGGATCTCGGTCATGGACGACCACGGTACTTGAGGGGATACGCCACAATCGGGGCCATGCTGTTCGGCATTCTGGGGCCGGTCGAGGTCCGTGGCGGCGAGGCGGAGACCGTACCGGTGGGGGGTCCGCGGGTGCGGGCGCTGCTGGCGATGCTGGCCCTGGACGCCGGGCGCCTCGTGACGGGCGAGCGGCTCATCGACGGGCTCTACGGGGAGGAGCCGCCGGCCGGGGCGGCCAACGCGCTGCAGTCGCAGGTGTCGCGGCTGCGGCGGGGCCTGGGCGACGCCGCGCTCGTCGAGGGGCATCCCGCCGGGTACCGGCTGCTCGCCGACCGGGACGCGGTGGACGTGCACCGGTTCGAGGCGCTGGCCCGCGACGGCCGCCGCGCGCTCGGGACGGGCGACCACGTGCGGGCGGCCGCGCTGCTGCGGGAGGCGCTGGAGCTGTGGCGCGGCCCGGCGCTGGCGGACGTGCGGTCGGCGCCGTTCGCGGAGGCGCAGGCGGCGCGGCTGGAGGAGGCGCGGGCGGCGGTCGCCGAGGACCACGCGGAGGCGCGGCTGGCGCTCGGCGAGTTCGACACCGTGATCCCGGAGCTGCGCGCCCTGCTGGACGAGCGGCCGTTGCGAGAGCGCGCGCGGGCGCTGCTGATGCGGGCGCTGTACGGGGCCGGGCGGCAGGCCGAGGCGCTGGAGGCGTTCGAGGACGGCCGGCGCGTCCTCGCCGACGAGCTGGGCGCCGACCCTTCGCCGGAGCTGGCGGACGTGCACATGGCGATCCTCCGCGGCGATCTCGAAGGACCGGCGACGGAGGCTGCGGAGAACATCCGGCTGAACCTGCCCGCGCAGTTCACCAGCTTCGTCGGCCGCGACGACGAGGTCCGGCGGGTGGGGGCGATGCTGGCCGGGGGCCGGCTCGTGACGCTGCTCGGGCCGGGCGGCGCGGGCAAGACGCGGCTG
Organism: Actinomadura sp. RB99; assembly: GCF_014706005.1. Lineage (NCBI taxonomy): Bacteria > Bacillati > Actinomycetota > Actinomycetes > Streptosporangiales > Thermomonosporaceae > Actinomadura > Actinomadura sp. RB99. Next base: position 46,181 of record NZ_JABMCA010000049.1, read on the forward strand.
GCCGTCGAGGCGGCGGCGCGCGAGGACGGCGAGGTCTGCTTCGTCGACCTGGCGCCCGTCGACCGGGCCGAGGTGAGCCGGGCGGTGCTCGGGGCGCTCGGGCTGCGCGAGGCCGGGATGATGGCGGGCCCCGGCGAGCGCCCGGCCGACGCGGCGGAGCGGCTGGTCACGGCGCTGAGCGGGCGGCGGATGCTGCTCGTCCTGGACAACTGCGAGCACGTCGTCGCGACCGTCGCGCCGCTGGCGCACCGGCTGCTGAGCGCCTGCCCGCTGCTGCGGGTGCTGGCCACCAGCCGGGAGGCGCTCGCCATCACCGGGGAGGCGCTGTGGCCGCTGCCGCCGCTGGCGCTGCCGCCCGAGGGCACGCCCGCCGCGGAGGTCGTCCGGTACCCGGCGGTGCGGCTGTTCGCCGACCGGGCCGCGGCGGCCCGCCCCGACTTCGCGGTCGACGAGGCCAACGTGGACGCGGTGCTGCGGATCTGCGGGGCGCTCGACGGGCTGCCGCTGGCGATCGAGCTGGCGGCGGCGCGGCTGCGGTCGCTGCCGGTGGAGCAGGTCGCGAACCGGCTGGACGACCGGTTCCGGCTGCTGTCGCGCGGCAACCGGACGGCGGCGCCCCGGCACCAGACGCTGCGCGCCGTCGTCGAGTGGAGCTGGGAGCTGCTGGACGAGGAGGAGCAGACGCTCGCGCGGCGGCTGACGGTGTTCTCCGGCGGGCTGACGCTGGAGGCCGCCGCGGTGGTCTGCGACCTGGTCGACGCCGACGAGCTGCTCGTCGAGCTGGCCGACAAGTCGCTGCTGCAGAGCGACGGGACCCGGTACCGGATGCTCGACACCGTCCGGGCGTTCTGCGCCGAGCGGCTCGCGGAGGCCGGCGAGGACGAGCGGTTCCAGCGGGCGCACGCCGCGTACTTCCTCGACCTGGCGCGGCGCGCGGAACCGCACCTGCGCGGCGCCGAGCAGCTGGAGTGGCTCGGGCTGCTGGCCGCCGACCACGGCAACCTGCACGCGGCGCTGCGCCGCAGCGTCCGCCTCGACACCGTGCTCGCGCTGCGGCTGGTCGCGGCGCTGTCGTGGTACTGGTGGCTGCGCGGGCGGATCGAGGGCGCGTCGATCTCGTCCGAGCTGCTGGACGTCGTGGGCCTCGACCCGCCGGAGGGGTGCGAGGAGGAGTACGTCCTGTGCGTGATGAACGCGGTGTCGGCGGGGGCGACGGGCGACCGCGCGCAGACCTGGCTGGACCGCGCCGAGACGCTGCTGCACGGCATCCACCGGGTGCTGACCTACCCGTCCACGATCGTGCAGTACGCGCTCACGGCCGGGCCGAGCCGGACGCAGTTCGCGGTGTTCGCGATGCACGTCGGCCAGGACCCGTGGGCGCAGGCGCTGATCCACATGAGCGACGGGTTCCTGCGCCAGTTCAGCGGCGAGATCGACCGCGCCGAGGAGGCGTGCACCGCGGCGGTCGCGAAGTTCCGGGAGTGCGGCGACCGGTGGGGCACCGCGAACTCCCTCGACCCGCTCGCCCAGATCGCCGACTGGCGCGGCGACCGGGAGCGGGCGCTGGAGCTGCTGGACGAGGCGCTCGAACTGACGGGGCAGCTCGGCGCGCTGGAGGACACCGCCGACCTGCTGTACCGGCGCGCGGAGGTCCTTATCCATGCCGGCGACCCGGACGGCGCCGCCGCCGAGCTGGAGCGCGGCATCGAGCTGGCGCGCCGTGCGGGCGCCCCCGACAAGGTCGCGGGCGGGTACAACGGGCTCGCGGGGATCGCGCGGACCCGCGGCGACCTCGCCGAGGCGCGGCGGTTGTACGAGACGGCGCTGACCCAGTACGCCTCGGAGCGGTTCATCGCGCGGGCGGCGCGCGGGACGGCGCTCGTCGGGCTCGGCTGGGTCGCCGCCGCCGAAGGCGACGCCGCGCGGGCGCGGGAGCTGTTCGGGGAGGCGCTGACCATCTCGTCCGACCACCCGATCTTCACCTACCAGGCCGGTGCCGCGGTCGGGCTGGGCGGCGCCGCGCTCGCCGAGGGCGACGCCGAGCGCGCGGCGCGGCTGGCGGGCGTCGCGGCGCGGCTGCGGGGCCCGCAGGTCCCCGGGGACGCCGACGCCGACCGGGTCGAGGCGGGCGCCAGGGCCGCGCTCGGCGACGCCCGCTACGACGCCGCCTACGCCGAGGGCGCCGCCCTCACCCGCGACGAGGCCCTCGCGATGCTCGACGTCGGCGCCGGCCTCCCGTCGCCCGGCTCCTGGCGGGAGCTCACCGCCGACTGACCCGCCTCCACGGACCCGGTCGTACGCCGCTGACGGTCGCGCGCACGGCCCCGCCCGGGACGGTCAGCGGACGGTGCGCGCCCCGTCAGCGCGCCCCGCGAACCTTGCGGACATGTACTCCTCAGCCCGCAAATGGGGCACGTTCGCGATCTGCTGCCTGCTCGCCATCGTGCCGAACATCGACCTGACCGCCCTCAACCAGGCCATCCCGCACCTGAGCGCCGACCTGCACCCGTCGGCGACGCAGATCCTGTGGATCGCCGACGCCTACGGGTTCGCGCTCGCCGGACTGCTGATCACCATGGGCGGGATCGGCGACCGGATCGGGCACAAGAAGCTGCTCCTGACGGGCACCGCGCTGTTCGCCGTCGCGTCCACCGTGACCGCGTACGCGCCGAGCGCCGAGCTGCTGATCGCCGCGCGGGCGCTGCTCGGCGTCGCCGGCGCGACGCTGATGCCGTCCGGGCTGTCGCTGATCCGCCGGGTGTTCAGCGACCCGAAGGAGCGGACGATGGCGATCGGCGTCTTCAGCGGCATCGGCGGCCTCGCCGTCGGCCTCGGGCCGGTCATCGGCGGCGCGCTGCTGGACCACTTCTGGTGGGGCTCGGTCTTCCTGATCAACGTGCCGATCATGGCCGTGGCGTTCGTCGCCGGGGCCTTCGTCCTGCCCGAGACGCGCTCCGCCGTGACCGGGCGGCTGGACCTCGTGAGCGTGCCGCTGTCGATCGCCGGCGTCCTCGGCCTGGTGTACGCGGTCAAGGAGGCGGCGGCGCACGGCGTGGACGAGCCCCGGGTGGCGGTCGCCGCGGTGGTCGGCGCCGCCGCGCTGGCCGCGTTCTGGATCCGGCAGACCCGGATCGCCGAGCCGCTGATCGACGTCCGGCTGTTCCGCCGCGCCGCGTTCTCCGGCTCCGTCGGCACCAACATGTTCGCGATGTTCGCCCTGGTCGCCCAGTCGCTGATCTTCTCGCTGTTCTTCCAGCTGGCGCTCGGCTGGTCGCCGCTCAAGGCCGGCCTCGCCGGGCTGCCGGGCGCCGCGGGCGCCATGGTCGGCGGCGCCGCCCTCGCCCCGCCGCTGATCAACGCCCTGGGCCGCGCCCGCGTCGTCGCGATCGGCATGCTGGTCGCCGCCGGCGGGTTCTCCCTCTTCGTCACCGTCGGCCTCGACAGCGGCTACTGGGTGATGCTGGCGGGGATGCTGATGTCCGGCATGGGGATGGGCATGGCGCTGACCACGACCGCCGACACCGTCCTCGCGTCGGTCCCGCAGGACCGCTCCGGCGCCGCGTCCGCGATCTCCGAGACGGCCACCGAGCTGGGCGGCGCCCTCGGCATGGCGATCCTCGGCAGCGTCCTGAACGCCGTCTACCGCGACTCCCTGCACCTTCCGGCGAACGTCCCCGCCCCCGCCGCGTCCGCGGCCCGCGACTCCCTCGCCGGCGCCTTCGAGGCCGCGTCCGCCCTGCCCGCCCGGGTCGGCGGCCCGCTCCTCGGCGCCGCCCGCGACGCCTTCGTGGACGGCATGCACGGCGCCCTGGTCTGCAGCGCGGGCCTCGCCGCCCTGGTCGCGGTCTTCGCCCTGGTCACCCTCCGCTCCGTCCCCAAGGTCATCCCCGACGACACCCCCGCCGAGCCCCCCGCCCCGGCCCCCGTCCAGAACACCCGGTGACCCATGCCGGCCCGTACGGCCCGGTCCCTCTCCAGGGGCCGGGCTTCCCCATTTGGAAAAAGTGATATCACTTTGCTATGTTGGTGATACTCACGGAGGAGGTGGCCGGCGTGGTGGACGCTGGGGCGAAGGTGGAGATGCCGCGGCCGCGGGTCGAGGAGCGGGCGGCGCGGGACCGCGGCGGGTGGCCGATGCTGGGGCTGGCCGTGGTCGTGGCGCTGGTGGGGGTCGCGGCGCTGGTGGCCGGAGTCAACGGGACGGGCGCGGCGTCGGTCGCCGGGGTCGCGGCGGGGATCGTGCTGATCATCGTCGGGATCGTGCTAGCGCTGGGGCTGACGCCGGTCGCGCCGGGCGAGGCTCGGGTGCTGCAGCTGCTGGGGCGGTACAAGGGGACGGTCCGCGAGGACGGGCTGCGGTGGGTGAACCCGCTGACGGACCGGCGGAAGGTGTCGACCCGGATCCGCAACCACGAGACGGGCCTGGCGAAGGTCAACGACCTGGACGGCAACCCGATCGAGATCTCGGCGGTGGTCGTGTGGCAGGTGCGCGACACCGCGCGGGCGGTGTTCGAGGTGGACGACTTCGTGGAGTTCGTGGCCTTCCAGACCGAGGCGGCCGTCCGGCACATCGCGGGCAGCTTCCCCTACGACGCGGCGGAGCGGACGTCGCTGCGCGACAACGCCGACGAGATCACCGGGCGGTTGTCGGAGGAGCTGCGGCAGCGGGTCGCCTCGGCGGGCGTGGACATCGTGGAGTCGCGGATCACCCGGCTGGCGTACGCGCCGGAGATCGCGCAGGCGATGCTGCGCCGGCAGCAGGCGGGCGCGGTCGTCGCGGCGCGGGAGCGGATCGTGGACGGGGCGGTCGGCATGGTGCAGCGGGCGCTCGACCGGCTGGACGAGGAGGACGTCGTGGAGTTGGACGAGGAGCGCAAGGCGGCGATGGTCAGCAACCTGCTGGTCGTCCTGTGCGCCGACCGGGACGCGCAGCCGGTGGTGAACACCGGCACGCTCTACCAGTGACCGCGGGCAGTGGCGACCGAGCGCAAGAAGATCCTGCTGCGGCTCGACCCGGCGGTGCACGACGCGCTGGCGCGGTGGGCCGGGGACGAGCTGCGCAGCACGAACGCGCAGATCGAGTTCCTGCTGCGGCAGGCGCTGGCCGACGCCGGGCGGATGCCGGGGTCGGCGGGACGGATGCGGCGGCCGGGCCGGCCGCGCAAGGCGCCCGGCGAGCAGGAGGCGCCGGACGTGCAGGGGGCGCCCGGCGAGCAGGGGGCGCCGGACGTGCAGGGGGCACCGGGCGAGCGGGGCTCGGGGCGGGGTGAAGGCGAGGGGTAGGGGATGGTCGAGGTTCCGGAGACGCTGCCGGCGAGGATGTACCTGCTGGCCTACGACCTGCGCAAGCAGCGGATGACGGCGCGGGGCGCGCGGCTCGGGTACGTGCTGCGGGGCGCGGCGCTGACCGAGCTGTTCCTGGACGGGCGGCTGGAGGAGCGGCGGGGCAGGCCGGTGCCGGGCACGCCCGGCGAGGACCCGTACGGGCTGGTGGCGCAGATCTCGGCGTCGAAGCCACGGCCCTGGCACCACTGGGTGCGCAGGGAGGCCCGGTCCGCGGTGCGGACGGTGCGCGACGAGCTGGAGCGGGGCGGCTGGATCCGGGTGCGGGGGCGCCGGGTGCTGGGCGTGTTCCCGGCCGAGGAGGTCACCGTCCGGGACCCGCGGGTGGTGAAGCAGCTCTGGGGCGGGGCGTCGTCGGCGCTGCGGGGGCGTCCGGTGGCTCACGTGAACAGCTACGACGCGGCGGCGGTGGCGCTGGCGGCGGCGGGCGAGCTGAAGTCGGTGCTGCCGGGGCCCGAGCGGCGGCGGCACAAGCGGCGGATCGCGGAGCTGACGGCGCGGTCGGGCCCGGCGGCGCCGGCGGTGAGCAAGGTGATCCGGTCGCAGCGGGCCGCGATGGCGGCGGGCGCCGCGTCGGCCGGCTCCTGACCCGGACCGCGTTCAGCTGCGGCGTGCCTCCCTCGCGAGGGCGGCACGCCGCGCGTCGGCGGTCACTCGATGACGAGCTCGACGGGGATGTTGCCGCGGGTGGCGTTGGAGTAGGGGCAGACCTGGTGGGCGCGCTCGACCAGCTCGCGGCCGTTCTCCAGGCCGTCGGGGAGCTCGACGCGCAGCACGACGCTGAGGCCGAAGCCCTTCTCGACGCTGCCGCCGATGCCGACCTCGGCGGTGACGGAGACGTCGCGGACGTCCTGGCGGGAGCCGCGAGCGACGGCACCGAGGGCGCTGGCGAAGCAGGCGGCGTAGCCGGCGGCGAACAGCTGCTCGGGGTTGGTGCCGGCACCGCTGCCGCCCATCTCGCGCGGCGGGGCGAGGGTCAGGTCGAGGCGCCCGTCGGAGCTGACGGCGCGCCCCTCCCGCCCGTTGGCGGTGGCGACGGCGGTGTAGTGGGTGTCCATGCCGGTCCCTTCGATTGGTTGCCTCCAATTCAATTTGACACACTTAAAGTCGGTCCAGTGCGGAGACCTACAAACTTCCAAGGGTCGAACTTGTAACGGCCCACCACCGCCGGGGCGGGGGCGGGCGCCATAGCGTTCTCGGACATGGACCCCGAACGCGTTGTCTATCCCCTGATGAAGTACGTCGTTCTCGGACCCGCGATGCGGGTGGCCTTCCTCCCCCGCGTGAGCGGCCTGCGGAACGTCCCGCGGACGGGGCCGGTGATCCTGGCGGCCAACCACCTGGCGTTCATCGACTCGTTCGTGCTGCCGCTGATCGTGCCCCGGCGGGTCCACTTCCTGGGCAAGCACGAGTACTTCACCGGGACCGGCGTGAAGGGCCAGGCGACCGCGACGTTCTTCCGCGGCGTCGGCGCGATCGCGGTGGACCGCTCGGGCGGGCGGGCCGCGCTCGACGCGCTCGACACCTGCGCGTCCGTGCTGGAGCGCGGCGACGTCTTCGCGATCCACCCCGAGGGGACCCGGTCGCCGGACGGGCGGCTCTACCGGGGCCGGACCGGGGTGGCGCGGCTGGCGATGCGCACCGGCGCGCCCGTCGTGCCGGTGGCCATCAAGGGCACCGACCGGGTGCAGCCGCGCGGACAGGTCGTCCCGAAGCCGGGCCGCATCGAGGTCCGGATCGGCGAGCCGATGCGGTTCGCGGGGCGCGACGCCGGGATGCCGCGCGGCAAGGTCGCCCGGGTCGTCACCGACGAGATCATGGAGGCGATCCAGAGCCTGTCGGGGCAGGAGTACGTGGACGACTACGCGCCGCGCCCCGCCGACACCCCCTGAAAAACCGGTCGTGGCGCCGGCCCGGGCGCGGGTACGGTCCCGGTCCATGGACGAGCGGTTCGGACGGTACCTGAACGTCGTCGACGTCGAGGCGACGTGCTGGGAGCGCAAGGCGCCCGGGCAGGTGAACGAGATCATCGAGATCGGGCTGTGCGTCGTCGACCTGGAGGAGCGGCGGCGCGTCGCGAAGCACCGGGTCCTGGTGCGGCCGGAGCGGTCGGTGGTCAGCGCGTTCTGCACCGAGCTGACCGGGCTGACCCAGGAGGAGGTCGACGGCGGCATCTCCTTCGCCGAGGCGTGCGCGCTGCTGGAGCGCGAGCACCGGTCCCACTACCGGGCCTGGGCGAGCTGGGGCGACTACGACCGCAAGCAGTTCGAGCGGCAGTGCGCCGGGGGCGTCCGGTACCCGTTCGGGCGGCGGCACACCAACGCCAAGGCCGCCTACTCCGCCGCGCACGGGCTGCCGCGCCGGCTGGGCATGGCGGGGGCGCTGCGGCACGCGGGGCTGCCGCTGGAGGGCCGGCACCACTCCGGCGCTGACGACGCGTGGAACATCGGCGCGCTCGTCCTCGACATCGTGGGACGCGGCGCCTGGCCGGACGGGACGGGTGCGACGCCGGGGACCGGAGGGGCCGGCGGGCCCGGTCTCCGCTGAGACGGGGGTTTGAGCGCGGGGCCCAGGGCACCCATCAAGGAGACGGACGCCGGAGACGACGGAGACGCGACATGGACATCAGCCTGGACCTCCTGCTCCCCCGGGAGACGGCGAGCGTCCCCGCGACGCGCAAGATCCTCGACGCGTCGCTGCAGGCCCTCGGGGTGGCCGAGGACATCCGGGACGACATCGAGGTGATGCTGACCGAGGCCTGCACGAACGTCATCAAGCACGCACGGCACGGCGACGACTACACGGTGCGCGCCCTGATCCACGACGACCGCTGCGTGATCAAGGTGATCGACTCGGGCCGGGGGTTCGACGCCGAGCGGATCCCGGAACCCGACCCGGTCTCGGAGGCCGGCCGCGGCCTGATGATCATGCGGTCGCTGGCCGACGACGTGCGGTTCGACTCCTACCCGGAGGACGGCGCGCTCGTCGCGCTGGAGAAGCACCTGGACTACGCCGCCGGCAGCATCGGAGGCCGGCTGGCCGAGCGGACCCCGCAGAGCTGACCCGAGCACCGAAGACCAGAGCCGCGAGACCGAAGCCGCGAGACCGGAGCCGCGAGACCGGAGCGCCGAGGACCAGAGCGCCGAGGACCAGGGCGGCACGGAGCGGAGCGGTCGGCCGGCGCGGGCGGGGAACCGGAGACGGCCCCCCGCCCGCGCCCGTCTACCGCTCGACCCGGAGCACGACCACCGCGACCAGCAGCGCCGCGGCGGCGAACCCCGCGCCGGTCGCGAACGCGGCGTCCATGTCGTGCAGGAGCGCGGCCATGTCGGCGTGCCCCGACCCGTACACCGTGACCATCACGGCCGACCCGAGCGACCCGCCCGACCACAGCATCGTCTGCGCGACGCCGGACGCGGCGCCTGAGTCGGCGGGCTCGACGCTGCCGAGGATCGTCGCGTTCAGCGGCATGATCGACAGGCCGCCGCCCGCGCCCATCAGCATGAACGGGCCGAGCACCCCGGCGGCGTACCCGTCGCCGGGCGAGAGCCGCGTCAGCCACAGCAGCCCGGCCAGGGCGCACGCCATCCCGGCGATGACCAGGACGCGGGCGCCGAACCGCTGCAGCAGGCGCGGCGCGGCCCGGACCGTCGCGAACTGGAGCCCGACGAACGGCAGGAACGCGGCGCCGGCCTTGAGCGGCCCGTAGCCGAGGACCTGCTGGAGGTACAGGGTGCAGAAGAAGAACGCGCCGAAGTTCGCCCCGACCAGCAGCAGCTGGCACAGGTAGGACGCGGCGCGGTCGCGTCCGGTGAGCAGCCACAGCGGCATGATCGGCTGCGCGGTACGCGCCTCCACGGCGACGAACCCGGCGAGCAGGACGGCGGCGGCGCCGAACGCGGCGAGCGCCCGGCCGTCGCCCCAGCCGTCCGAGCCGACCCGGATCAGCGCGTAGACCAGCGCGGTCATGCCGGTGGTGGCGAGGACGGCGCCGGCCGCGTCGAAGCGTCCGGGGCGGCGGGCCGTCTCGGTGAGCACGCGCGGGGCGACCAGCGCCAGCGCGATACCGACCGGCACGTTGACGAAGAAGACCAGCCGCCAGGACGCCGCCTCGGTGAGCACGCCGCCGACGAGCATGCCGACGGCGGCGCCGGCGCCGGTCACGGCGGAGAAGACGCTGAGCGCGCGGACCCGCGCCCGCCCCTCGAAGTTGGTGGCGATCAGCGCCATCGCGCTGGGCGCGGCGACGGCGGCGGCGACGCCCTGCGCGGCGCGCGCGGCCAGCAGCCACCACGCCGCGTTCGCGAACCCGCCGAGCAGCGACGCGGCGGTGAACAGCGCGACGCCGGCGGCGAACGCGCGGCGGCGGCCGAACACGTCCCCGGCGCGCCCGCCGAGCAGCAGCAGGCCGCCGAATGCGAGCATGTAGGAGTTCTGGACCCAGGCGAGTCCCCCGGTCGACAGCCCGAGGCCCGCCCGGACGTCGGGGAGCGCGATGGTGACCACGGAGGTGTCGAGGCCGATCATGAGCTGGCAGCCCACGATGACGGCGAGGACGACGCCTGGACGATGATGGACGCGGGGGCCGGCCGGCGGAGCGGTGGGCTCCTCCGGCGCGGCCGTACGACCGTGCGGTGCGGCGGGCACGGCGAACCTCCGGAACGAAATTTAGGGAACGGCGAAGTACACTATGTGGGGAACGTACCACCGATCGGCGAAGAAGAGAACGTTCGCGTTCACTATTTTCGGGAGCATGCGGTGACCCCGGCCACCCGCAGGCGCGGCGACGCCCTCGAGGCGGCGATCTTCGACGCGGTGTTCGAGCAGCTCGAAGCGGTCGGCTACCGGAAGCTGACCATGGAGGGCGTCGCGTCCGCGGCCCGCACCGGCAAGGCCGCGCTCTACCGGCGCTGGTCGTCCAAGGACGAGCTCATCACCGACGCCCTCAAGCACGTCCTGCCCGAGCCGCCCGTCCAGGAGCCGAGCGGCGACGTCCGCGCGGACGTGCTGCGGCTGTGCCGGACGTTCCAGCAGACCATCGAGGCGTGCCACGGCGCGCCGGTCCGGGTCCTCAAGGAGGAGACCACCCGCGAGGACGGCAAGGGGCTCATGCACGACGTCGTGCAGTCGCGGATGACCGGCCCCGTCAAGGAGGCGCTGTACCGGGTGCTGGAGGACGGCGCCGAGCGCGGCGAGGTCCGCCCCGGGGCGGTGACCCGGCAGGTCGCCAACGTCGGCCCGGCGATGATCGTGTACCAGAACCTCACCGGGGCGCCGGAGGTCACCGACGACTTCATCGTCTCCCTGGTGGACGACGTCATCATGCCGATGATCCGCCCCTGAGCGGGGCGGACCGCCGGCGCGGCGCTCAGAGCGCCATCTCGTCCTTGCGCGTCGCCCCGTCCTTGCGCGTCGCCCCGTCCTTGCGCGTCGCCCCGTCCTTGCGCGCCGCCTTGTCGCCGCGCGCCGCCTCGTCCGTGCGCGGCGCCCCGTCCGTGCGCGCCGCCTCGTCGACGACCACGCGGTGGTGCCAGTACGGCGGCGCGATGCCCTCCTCGCGCAGCACGCGGTGCAGCCGCTTGAGGAACTGGTGCTTGATCTCGAACTGGTCGCCGAACTCGGTGGAGCGCAGGATGACGTGGAAGCCGACGGTCGAGTCGTTGAAGTCGTCGAAGCGCACCAGCACGTTCGCGTCCTCGATGCCGCCCTGCACGTCGTGCATGACGTCCTTGCCGACCTCCACCAGCAGCTTCTCCACCCGGTCGAGGTCCACGTCGTAGGCCACCTTGGCGTACACCATCACCGACATGTCCTGCGCCGGGCGGTGGTAGTTGGTGAGGATCGTGTCGCTGAACCGCTGGTTCGGGATGACCTCGATGTTGTCCGACAGCGTCCGGATGGAGGTGTTGCGCCAGTTGATGTCGACGACGTACCCCTCCTGGCCGGTGGCCAGCCTGATGTAGTCGCCCGGCTCGATCGTCTTGGACGCGAGCACGTGCACCCCCGCGAACAGGTTCGCCAGGGTGTCCTGCAGCGCCAGCGCGACCGCGAGGCCGCCGACGCCCAGGGCGCCGAGCAGCGGCGTGATCGAGATGCCGAGGCTCTGCAGCATGATCAGGATGCCGATGCCCATCACCAGCACCCGGGTGATGTTCGCGAAGATCGTCACATTCGCGGCGGTGCCCTGCCGGGCCGACGCGACCGAGGTGACCACCCCGGCGATCATCCGGGCCAGCGCCAGCGAGAACACCAGGATCGTCGCCGCCGACAGCACCCGCCCCGTCACCAGCAGCGTGCCGTGCGGCAGCTTCAGCGTCTTCGCGGCGAACCACGCCCCGGTCAGCAGCGCCACCGGCACCGCCAGGTCGCGCACCAGCCGCGCGGCCAGGTCGTCCCAGGCCCACCGTGTGTCCCCGGCCCGGCGGAACAGCCGGGCGGTCAGCATCCGGAGCACGACCGCGATCGCGAGCGCCGCCGCCATCACGACGGTGGCGGCGACCAGCCGCTCCCAGCTCACCCCGTGGAAGGCGTGCTGCATCGTTCCTCCTCAGGGCGGCCCTGCGCCGCCCGTCGTCCGGCAGTGCGCAATCCTTGCCGCAAACCGCCCTCGATCGTAGTGAAACCTCGCAATTCTGCGAGACACCTCACAGCGGGGTTCCCCTCACCCCCCGGATACGATCGATCAAGTGGTAGGCGTGGAGAGGATGCGCCGGCTCGGGGTCACGGCGCTCGGACTGCGGAACGGCCCCCACAAGGTGACGGTCGACCGCGACCTGGAGGTCCGGGCCGCCGACGGCGTCAGGCTGCTGGCCGACCGGTACGCGCCCGCCGACGTCGAGCGCGCGCCCGTCGTGCTCGTCCGCTCGCCGTACGGGCGGCGCGGGCCGTTCGGGCTGATGTGCGGGCAGGCGTTCGCCTCGCACGGCTTCCAGGCCGTGGTGCAGAGCGTGCGCGGCGGCTTCGGCTCCGGCGGCGTGTTCGAGGCGCTCGACGAACGCGAGGACGGCCTCGCCACCATCGCGTGGCTGAAGGAGCAGCCGTGGTTCGGCGGCACCTTCGCGATGCACGGCCCGAGCTACCTCGGCTACGTCCAGTGGGCGGTCGCCGCCGAGGCCGGACCGGAGCTGAAGGCCCTGTCGATGCAGGTCACCGCGTCCACCTTCCGGGACGCCGTCAACGTCGGCGGCACCTTCGCGCTGGAGTCGGCGCTCATCTGGGTCGACCTCACCGCGCGGATGAAGAACTCGCTGTCCGGCATCACCACCGGCATCATGTCGCCGCGCCGCGCCCGGCGCGCCGCCCTGTCGGGCCGCCCCCTCGCCGAACTGGACCGGATCGCGACCGGCGAGCAGCAGCGGTTCTTCCAGGAGCTGCTGGTCAACGGCCCCGACACCCCGTTCTGGGACAAGCGCGACTTCAGCCCCACCGTCTCCCGGGTCGGCGCGCCGGTGAACATGACCGGCGGCTGGTACGACATCTTCCTGCCGTGGCAGCTCAAGGACTACGCCGCGCTCCGCGCCGCCGGGCACCGCCCCTACCTCACCATCGGCCCCTGGTTCCACGCCGACCAGCGGATGATGCGCGGCTCCGTGCACGAGTCCGTCAAGTGGTTCCGCGCGCACCTGCTCGACGACCCGTCCGGCCTGCGGGAGAAGCCCGTCCGGCTGCTGGTCACCGGCGTGGACGAGTGGCGCGAGTTCCCCGACTGGCCCGTCCCCGGGATGCGCGAGCAGCGCTGGCACCTGCAGCCGGCCGGCGCCCTCTCCCCCGACGAGCCGCCCGAGTCCGAACCGGACGCCTACCGGTACGACCCGGAGCACCCGACGCCGTTCCTCGGCGGCCCCACCCTGCTCGGCGAGACCCATCCCGTCACCGACCAGCGCCGCCTCGAACGCCGCCGCGACGTGCTCGTCTACACCTCGGCCGTGCTGGACGAGGACCTGGAGATCATCGGCCCGGTCACCGCGGACCTGCACGTCCGCTCGAACCGCGAGCACACCGACTTCGTCGTCCGGCTCTGCGACGTCACCCCGGACGGCGAGTCCCTCAACCTGTGCGAGGGCATGCGGCGGCTCGTCCCCGGCGCGCCCGAGCCCGGAGAGGACGGCGTCCGCCGCGTCACCGTGGAGCTGTGGCCCGCCGGGCACCGCTTCCGCCGCGGGCACCGCGTCCGCGTGCAGGTCGCCAGCGGCGCCTACCCCCGCGTCGCCCGCAACCCCGGCACCGGCGCGCCCATCGGCACCGCCACCGAGATGCTCACCGCCGACCAGGAGGTCCTCCACACGCCGGACCACCCGAGCGCGATCGTCCTCCCGGTCGTCCCCCTCCGCTGACCCGCGGAGCCGCGACCTGCGGGGCGCCGCCGCGGGGTCAGCGCGAGCGGAGCGCCTCCAGCGCCTTGTCGGCGTGGGTGTTCATGCGGATCTCGCTCTTGACGACGGCGAGGACGCGGCGGTCGGTGTCGATGACGAAGGTCTGGCGCTTGGTGGGGAGCACGGCCAGGCCCCGCTTGACGCCGAAACGGGCGCGGACGGTGCCCTCCGGGTCCGACAGCAGCGGGTAGGCGAACGAGTTCTTCTCCGCGAACTCCTTCTGCTTGGCGACGGGGTCGGCGCTGACGCCGACGGGGTGCGCGCCGACCTCGGCGAGCTCGGCGACCAGGTCGCGGAAGTGGCAGGCCTCGGCGGTGCAGCCGGGCGTCATCGCGGCGGGGTAGAAGAACAGGACGACCGGGCCCTGCTCCAGCAGGCCGGTCAGGGTGCGCGGTTCGCCCGTCTGGTCGGGCAGTTCGAAGTCGTCAACGACGTCACCGACGTTCATGCGACGAACGTAGCCCTCCCGCGCCGCCGGCGGGAGGGCGGGGCGGGCCGAGGAGCGCGGCGATGCGCTCCCGCGTCCAGGCGCCGGACGCGCCGGGGCAGGCCGCGAGGTAGGCGGCGGCGCGGGCCGCGGACCAGTCGTGCGCCTCGCGGAGGCCGTTGCCGAGCATGGCGAGGTACGGCGCGGTCGGCGCGTTCAGCTCCGCGGCGGACGACGGGTGCGGCGCGGTGAAGGTCAGCATCGGGTGGCCGCCGCGCTCGCCGACCTTGACGATCGTCTCGTAGCGGCCGGGGCCGAGGCGCTGGCGGCCGTGCGCGACCGCCTCCGACAGGTCGTGGTCGACGCCCACGTCGCGGCGCATCTCCTGCGACACCACGTCGCAGAACTGCGGGCGGGTCAGCAGGTAGGCGCGGGCGGCGGCGCGGCAGGGCAGGGCCGCGTCGTAGAAGGCCATGCCGCCGCCCCACACCCGGGACGTCAGCGCGAAGTAGATGCCGCCGGGCAGCGTCACCGACAGCTCGGCGCGCGCCGGGCGCGGGTCGCGGCAGCCGGTGTAGTGCCGGGCGCCGCCGGCGGGACGCCCGCCGGACAGGTAGCAGGCGAACCTCGCGCGGAACAGGTTCGAGCCGTACGCGACGTACCAGAGCGAACTTTCGTCCATCCCTTCCAGTATCCACGCTGGTGAGAGGCCCTGGAGGGGCGCGATGGGGAGAGCGTTCCGATTCGCGAGGTTTGACGGGGAGAGCGTCCGGAAATAGATTCCTGCGAGTCAGGTGTCTACGACGCAGATACCTCCAGGCTTCCCCTGTGTTGTCCCGGAGGATACGTCATGCACCGCACGCTGAACATCGCTCTCGTGTCCGCCTCCGACCTTGACGGCGAACACCTGCAGTCAGTCCACGTCCGGGATCTCGCCCGTTCGCTCGCCCGCACGGACGCGGGCCACCAGGTCACGGTCTACGCCCGGCGCCAGGACGAGGACGCCCGCGGCCGGGTCCGCCTCGGACCGGGCGCGACCCTCGTCCACCTGGACGCCGGCCCGGCGCGCCCGCTGACCGACGACGAACTGCTCGAGCACGTCCGCGACTTCGCCGACGAGCTGCGCCACCGCTGGTCCGGCGCCGGACGCCCCGACCTCGTGCACGCGCACGGCTGGATCGGCGGCCTCGCCGCCTGCGCCGTCGCCCGCGAGCTCGGCATCCCCTTCGCCCAGAGCTACCACGGCGTCGCCGCCTCCGAGCGGCGCGCCGGCCACCAGGTCCACCCGCACCGCGACCGGCTGGAGAAGGCGATCGGCCGCGGCGCCGACGTGGTGCTGGCCGGGCACGCCGAGGAGGCGGGCTCCGTGGTGCGGATGGGCGTGCCGCGGCCGTCGGTCGCGGTGGTCCCCTACGCCGTCGACGCCGAGCAGTTCGCGCAGACCGGCCCCGCGATGCCGCACGGCGACCGCGACCGCCTGGTGATGGTCTGCGACGACCTGGAGTCCGGCGACGTGGCGACCGCGCTGCGCGCGCTGGTGCACGTCCCGGGCGCCGAGCTCGCCGTGGCAGGCGGGCCCGCCCGCGAGGACCTCGAGAACGACCCGGTGGTGCACCGGCTGATGATGCTGGCCAAGGAGCTGCACGTCGCCGACCGCGTCATCTTCCTCGGCCGCCTGCCCCGCAAGGCGCTGCCGAAGCTGCTGCGCACCGCGAGCCTCGTGCTGTCCCTGACCCCGGCGCAGCCGTCCCCCGAGGTGCCGCTGGAGGCCATGGCCTGCGGCGTCCCGGTGGTGGCGACGCCCGTCGGCGCCAACACCGACGAGGTGCTCGACAAGATCACCGGCCTGCACGTGCCGGCCGGGCGGCCGACCGTGATCGGCCGCGCGGTGCGCCGCCTGCTCGGCGAGGAGACCACGCTGCACGGCTACTCGATCGCGGCCGCCGACCGCGCCCGGTCCCGGTACTCGTGGGACCGGATCGCGGCCGAGACGCTGCGCGCCTACGAGCGCGTGCTCCCCGTCCCCGAGCCCGAGCCCGTCGTCGAGGACGAGGTGGAGAGCGAGACCGAGCGGGTCCCGGCACTCGCCGGCTGACGCCTCCGCCACCGCGGGCCCCGGATCCCTCCCCCCAGGATCCGGGGTCCGTTTCATGTCCATCCCGACCCAAGGGCTCGCGAGCATGTTTTCGCAGGTCAGGGTATGACTACGCACTGTGAAGACACTGAGACGCATTGAGATCGGGTGGCCCGTGCTGGGCGTCACCGTCGCCGCCGACCTGGACGAACGCAACCCTGCCCTGGCGGACGCGATCTGGGACGCGCTTCCGTACCGGAGCCTGCAGGGGCACGCCCTCATCGCCGGCCATCACCTCTACCACGTCACGCCCGTGCACGACGTGCTGCACCTGCCCGCCGCGCACCGGGTGGACCGCCGGACCGTCCCGGACGGCACCCTGTTCTGCTCGCGGCTCCAGCATCTCGGCATCAAGTACGGGGAGCTGACCGAGCCGATGGCGGCGACGCCGATCGGGCGGGTCGCGGAAGGGGACCTGGACGCGCTCGCCGACGCGGGGCGGGCCGTGTGGGAGTCGGTGTACTCGACCAAGAAGCCGGTCGTCGCGGAGGTGCGGCGCGCCGGGGAGCCGGGCGGGCACCGGGTGCCGCGCCTGGCCGCCGCCGACCCGGAGATGGACGCGCTGGTCGCCGACGTGCACGCGGAGACGGAGCGGATCTGGCTGGACGCGCCGCAGGAGCTGGTCGACCTGCACGACGGCCGCATCGCGTCGCGCGCGGGGACGCACGGGACCGTCCTGACGACGCTGCTGTTCGTCAACGGCGAGACGCGGCCGCTGGGCTACAACGCCTACAGCGGCCTGGTCCGGGCTGCGCACGAGGGGGTACCGCTGGAGCCGCTGCGGCGGATGGCCCGCGCGCTGATCGCGGTTCCGGCCGAATTCCTCGCCTACTGCGGGCTGGAGAGGCTCGGCGCGTTCACCGAGCGGCTGCTCGACGGCCTGGACCGGCTGGACAGGCGGCAGGACTTCGCCGCGGTGATGGCGCACATGGCGTTGTACGTGAACTGCCTCGGCGGATGGAACCTGCACCTGTTCCCGTGGAACGTCGGCGACCATCTGCGGCAGGCCGAGGCCGCGCCGTGACCCGCCCGGACCCGCAGGCGGACCCGGCGGTCGTGATCGGCGGCGGGGTCGTCGGCCTGTCGGCGGCGTGCCATCTGGCGGAGGCGGGCGTCCGGACGGTGCTGCTGGAGCGGGACGAGCTGGGCTCGGGCGCGTCGCGGGCGACCGCGGACGTCGTCCGCACCTACTTCCCCGGCAACCCGGTCAGCTCGGCGATGGCGGTGCGGAGCCTCGCCGCGTACCGGGCGTTCGCTGACCGGGCCGGGGCCGCGGTCCCGCTACGGCGGGTCGGCTACCTGGTGCTGTTCGGCGAGCGGGAGCAGGTCGCGGCGTGCGAGGCGGACCTGCCCGCGCAGCGCGCCGCCGGCGTCGAGGTCGAGCTGATCGGCGCGGACGAGGCGCAGCGCCGCAACCCGCTGATCGGCGACGTCCCGCTGGTGGCGGCGGCGTGGGCGCCGGACGCGTACGTCACGGACACCGTGGCGGTCGTCGGCGGGTTCGCCGCGGCGGCCCGGCGGGCGGGCGCGGAGCTGCGGACGGGCTGCCCCGTCAAGGCGGTCGACATCGAGGCCGGCCGGCTCGACACCGGCGACGGGCCGCTCGCCGCGCACGCCGTCGTCTGCGCGGCCGGGGCCTGGTCGGCGCCGCTGGCGCGCTCGGCGGGGGTGGAGCTGCCGCTCGGCGATCCGGTCGAGCAGGAGCTGCTGGAGTGCGGGCGGCCGCCGTCCGGTGTTCCGGTGCCGGACGTCCCGATGACGCTGCACGCGGCGAGCGGCCTGCTCGTCCGCAGGCGCGGGGACGGGCTGCTGGTCGGCATGGGCTATCCGGGCGCGGACCGGGACGGGTGGCGGGCGCGGGTGCGCGAGCGGCTGGCGGAGGTGTACCCGGCGCTGGCCGGGGCGGAGGTGCGGACGGCCTTCACCGGCGTCCGCGACGCCAGCCCCGACCGGACCGAGTTCATCGGGCGGCTGCCGGGCCCGATCCCGTTCCTGTACGCGGCCGGTTTCTCCGGGCACGGGCTGTGCACGGCGCCGGCCGCCGGGGAGCTGGTCCGCGACCTGTACCTCGGCCGCGCGGCGGGCGTCGACGCCGGGCGGCTCGCCGCGACCCCGGAGCGGGCGTGACGGCCCCGGAGCGGGCCCGGTTCGTCCTGGATCCGGCGGTCCGGGACGTCCACGGGGAGAACGCGCGGCTGCGCGAGGCGGGCGCGCTGGTGCCGGTGGAGATCGAGGGCGTGCGGGCGTGGGCGGCGGCGCGGCACGCGGCGCTGGAGGCGGTCCTCGCCCATCCGGACCTCTCGCGGGACGTCCGGCACTGGTCGGCGGAGGGGCGGCGGGCGCTGCGGGCGAACGGGTCGCTCGCGCCGATCGTGCTGGCCGCGACGATGCTGAACGCCGAGGGCGCGGAGCACCGGCGGCTGCGCGGCCCGCTGTCCCGGGTGTTCTCGGCGCGCCGGATCGGCGCGCTGCGCCCCCGGGTGGAGGCCGTGACCGCGGGGTTCGTGGACCGGCTGGCGGAGCTGCCGCCCGGCCCGGTCGACCTGCGCCGGGAGTTCGCGTACCCGCTGCCGTGCGAGGTCATCTCCGACGTCATGGGCATACCGCCCGAACGCCGTGCGGAGCTGGCCGGCGACGACCACGTGCTCACCACGACGCGGGGGACGCCGGACCAACTGGCGAGCGCCCGCGCCGGACGGGACGCGGTGATCCGGGAGACCGTCGCGGAGCGGCGCCGCTCCCCCGCCGACGACCTGATCAGCGACCTGGTCGCGCTGGAGGGCGGGGAGCTGGCCGAGGACGAGGTGTTCGACACCGTCCAGGAGCTGTACGTGGCGGGGCACGTGACCACCGTCAACCTGATCACGAGCGCGGTGCGGCTGCTGCTCGCGGACCCCGGCCAGCTCGACCTGCTGCGCGGCGGCGCCCGGCCGTGGAGCGCGGCGGTGGAGGAGGCGCTGCGGCTGGAGTCGCCGCTCCGGCACTTCCCGATGCGGTACGCGGTGCGGGACGTGGAGATCTGCGGCACGACGGTCCGGAAGGGCGAGGCCGTCCTCGCCTGCTTCGCCGCCGCGGGCCGCGATCCCGACCGGTACGGGGAGCGGGCGGCGCGGTTCGACGTGGCGTCCGACCCGCCGCCGCACCTGTCGTTCGGGCACGGCCCGCACTTCTGCCTCGGCGCCCCGCTGGGGCGGCTCGTGGGCGAGGTCGCGCTGTCCGCGCTGTTCGCGGCGTTCCCCGGGCTCGCGCTCGCCAAGCCGCCGGACGAGCTGGACCCGGTGCGGTCGGTGCTCGCGCTCAGCACCACGACCCTGCCGGTGCTCCTCGGCGGGAGGGCCCGGTGAGCCCGGGGCTCGGGCCGGCGCTCCTCGCCGGGCTCCGGGCGGCGGGCCCGCGCGCGGTGCTGGTGCACGGCGGGCTGCGGCTGTCCGGCGACGACGTGCTCGGCATGGTCGCGGCGGCGGCCGGGCGGCTCGCGGCGAGCGGGGTCCGGCGGGGCGACACGGTCGCGTGCCTGTACGGCACCGGCACGGAGTCGCCCGTCGCCCGGATCGCCGCGCTCGCGCTCGGCTGCCGCTTCGTCCACGTCTCCGGCGGGGTGCCGGTCGAGGTCGCCGCGCGGGCGATGCGGACGCTGGACGCCTCGGCGCTGCTGTACGCCCCGTCCCGGCGGGAGGAGGCGGCGCCGCTGCTCGCGGAGTGCCCGGTGCGCGTCCGCCTGGCCCTGGACGACGACCTGTACCTCGCCCCGCCGGCCGGCGCCGTCGACATGCCGGGCGTCCCGGACGGCGCCTCCGTGGTGCGCTTCACCAGCGGCACGACCGGCCAGAACAAGATCCTGGCGTACGGCCCGGACGCCGAGGCCGCGCACCTCGCCGCCGCGCGGGCCATGTACGGGCCGCCGCCGTGGCGGCTGCTCGTCAGGCCGTGCTCGCAGTACCTGACGGACATGTTCGTGATCTGGACGCTGGCGAGCGGCGGCACCGCCGTCCTGGAGCCGGGCGCGGGGCCGGAGCGGCTGGCGGAGGTGATCGAGCAGGAGGCCGTGACGCACCTGGTGGCGGGCCGTCCCGTCGACCTTTACGCGCTCGCCGAGCACCTGGAGGACGCGCCCGCCGACCTGACGAGCCTGCGGCTGATCGTCTACGGCGGCGCCGCCGCCGTCCCCGCCCGCACCGCGCGGGCCGCCGCGCGGCTCGGCCCGCTGCTGATGCAGAACTACGGGACGTCCGAGGGCGGGTTCCTGACCGCGCTGGAGCCCCGCGACCACGCCCGGCCCGAGCTGCTGATGTCGGCCGGGCGCGCCGTGCCGGGCGTCGAGCTGCGCGTCCGCGACCGGCACGGCGCCGACCTGCCCGCGGGCGAGGCGGGCGAGGTGTGGGCGCGGACGCCGCAGCGGATGAGCGGCTACGTGGACGACCCCGCGCGCACCGCCGCGGCGTCCCGGGACGGCTGGCTGCGCACCGGCGACGTCGGCCGCCTGGACGGCGACGGGCACCTGTTCCTGCTCGACCGGGCCGAGGACCGGCTCCCCGGCGGCCTGTACGCCCATCCGATCGAGCACGTCCTCAGCGGCCATCCGGCCGTGCTCGACGCCGCCGTGTTCGCGCTCCCGCACACCGCCGGGCGGGTCCTCGCGGGCGTCGTGGTCGGGCGGGACGGCCGGCCGGTCGATCTCGACGGGCTGCGCGCGCTGGTCCGCGGCGCGCTCGGCGCGCGCTGCGAGCCGCGGCACCTGTGGGAGATCGACGAGCTGCCGCGTACGCCCGGCGGCAAGCCCGACAAGGCCGCGCTCGCCTCCCGGTTCGCCGCGGACCAGGGCGCCGCCGGGTAGCCGGTCCGGAGGCCGCGCGAGGCGGTTCATCCCTTCCGCTGGGATAGTGTGCGGGATGACGGAAAGGGGCGGCTGGGTGCTGATCGGCAGGACCGCCGAACTGGCGGAGCTGACCGGCGCGCTGGACCGGGCCGCCGCCGGCGGCGCCGCCGTGGTGCTGGTCAGCGGCGACGCCGGGGTAGGCAAGACGCATCTGGTGTCCGCGCTCACCGCCGCCGCCCGCGAGCGGGACTGCGCGGTCCTGGTCGGGCAGTGCGCCGAGCTGGGCGAGAGCATGCCGTACCTGCCGCTGGCGGACGCGCTGTGGACCGCGTCGCGCGGCACGGGCCCCGAGGCCGCCGACGTGCGCGCGGCGCTGGAGTCCCGCCCGGTGCTGCGGCGGCTGCTCCCGGACGGCGAGGGACCACCCGACGCGGCGTCCGAGCTCGGCCAGCAGCAGCTGTTCGGCGCGGTGCTCGGGCTGCTCGGCGAGCTGGGCGCGCGCACCGAGGAGCGGGACCGGCCCGTCCTGCTCGTCCTGGAGGACCTGCACTGGGCCGACCGGTCGACCCGGCACCTGCTGACCTTCCTCAGCCGGGTGCTGTCGCGCGAGCGGGTCTGCCTCGTCGGCACCTACCGCTCCGACGACCTGCACCGCCGGCACCCGCTGCGGCCGGTGGTCGCCGAGCTGCTGCGGCTGCCGACCGTGACCGGCGTCGAGGTCCGCCCGTTCGGCCCGGCCGAGACCGCCGAGTACCTGGCCGGGCTCGCGGGCGGCGGCGCGAACGTCACCGCCGGCACCGTCGAGCGGGTGCACCGCCGCTCGGAGGGCAACGCGTTCTACGCCGCCGAGCTGTACTCGGCGGAGAGCACCGGCGACGACCTGCCCGCCGGGCTCGCGGACCTGCTGCTGTCGCGGGTCGAGCGGCTGTCGGAGGGCGCGCAGCGGGTCGTCCGGGTCGCCGCGGTCGCCGGCCGCCGCATCGACGACGAGCTGGTCCGGCGCGCGGCGGGCCTGGACGAGGCCGCGGTCGGGGAGGCGCTGCGCGAGGTCGTCTCGCACCAGCTGCTCGTCGCGGCCGGCACCGGGTACACCTTCCGGCACGCGCTGCTGCGCGAGGCCGTCTACGCCGACCTGCTGCCCGGCGAGCGGACCCGGCTGCACGCCGACTTCGCCCGGATGCTCGGCGCGGGCCCCGGCGACCCGCCGGACGGGCGGCGCGGGTCGGCCGCGGAGCTGGCGCACCACAGCCTCGCCGCGCACGACCTGCCGACCGCGTTCGCCGCGTCGGTGCGGGCGGGCCGGGAGGCCGAGCGGCTCGGCGCGCCCGACGAGGCGTTCGAGCACTACGACCGGGCCCTGGAGCTGTGGGAGACGGTCCCGGACCCGGAGGGCGCGTCCGGCACCGACCGGATGGGGCTGGCGCTCGACACCGTCCGCACGTCGGGGCGGGCGGGCGAGCAGCGCCGCGCGATCTCCCGGCTGCGGCGCCTGCTGGAGCTCGCCGACCCCGCGGACGTCGTGCTCGGCGCCCGGATCCGGGACCGGCTCGCCGAGTACCTCGCCGACGTCGACGAGGACGACGAGTCGCAGGAGATGGCGCGCGCCGCGGTCGCGATGCTGCCGCAGGACCCGCCGCTGCCCGAGCGCGCCGCCGCCCTGTCCACCTACGCCCGCACCCTGCTGTACCGGGACGACCACGGCGAGATGCCCGCGGTCGCGGAGGAGGCGGTCGAGCTGGCGCGCGCCACCGGCGCCACCGGCGCCGAGGCGAGCCTGCTGGTGACGCTCGGCGTGTACCGGGAGACGCGGGAGGCCGACCCGGACGTGGTCGAGGTGTTCGCGCGGGCCCGCGACCTGGCGCTGGAGGGCGGCCGCCAGGTCGTCGCGCTGCGCGCCGCGTTCCACCACGCGCGGGCGAAGTTCGACCGCGGCGACCTCGCCGGCGCCACCGCCGCCGCCGACGAGGCCGTGAAGTGGACGATGGACGCCGGGCTCGGCTGGAGCACCTACGGGATCGTCCTGCGCTGCCTGCGGTACCTGATCCACTACACCGCCGGCGACTGGGCGGAGGCGGACCGGCTCGGCGCCGAGTTCGGGGTGCGGGTCGCGCGGACGCCGGAGGCGCAGGTGTCGGCGTACGCGCTGTTCACCGAGGTCGCGCAGGGCAGCCCGGCGGTGGAGGAGCGGCTGCGCTGGATCGCGCCGCTGTGGGCGCGGGACGCGTTCCTCAACTACGTCGCGCACGGCCTCGCCGCCGAGCACGCGCTCTGGAACGGCGACTTCGCGGGCGCGATCGAGCACATCGAGCGGACGCTGCGGGAGAGCGTCTACACGCAGGAGTCCCCCGTCATCCGCATCGCGGCGGTCGGCCTGTGGGCGCACGCCGAACTGGCGGCCCGCGCCCGCGCCGCGGGGGACGAGGAGGCGGTCCGCGCCGCGGCGGAGGCGGGCGACGACCTGATCCGGCGCGCCCGCGCCGCCGCCGCGGCCACCCTCGACGGGCGGCCCCGCGTGTGGCTCGGCGTCGAGGGCCGCGCCTGGCTGGCCCGCGCCGAAGCGGAGCGGCGCCGCCTCGACGGGGTCTACGACGTCGGGCAGTGGCGCGAGGTCGTGGACCTGTTCACCTACGGCGACCCGGACGGCGGGTTCGTGTACGAGGTGGCGCGGTCCCGGTGGCGGCTCGCGGAGGCCCTCGCCGAGAACGGCGACCGGGACGCGGCCGCCGAGGAGTGGCGGCGGGCGGTCGCGGCGGCCGAGCGGCTCGGCGCGGCGCCGCTGCTGGCGGCGCTCCGCGACCTCGGCGCCCGCGCCCGGCTGGACGCCGGACGGGCCCCGTCCCCCGCCCCGGCCGGGCCGTCCGGGCCGTTCGCCGCGCTCACCGCGCGGGAGCGGGAGGTGCTGAAGCTGGTCGCCGAGGGACGCAACAACCGGGAGATCGCGGCGGCGCTGTTCATCTCCCCGAAGACCGCGAGCGTGCACGTCTCCAACATCCTCGCCAAGCTGAACGTCAGCGGGCGCACCCAGGCCGCCGCGCTCGCCCTCCGCGAGGGACTCTGAAATAGGGCGCGGGAAACGGCACTTGAGAAATGCGCGCGGCTTGAGTAGATTCGGTTCCGTGACTGCCGGGTCGGCCATGGGCCACGAGCGAGTGAGGCACCCGGCCTCCGAGTGAGCCGGAGGCGGGCGCGCGGCCCGCCCTGCCCTTCCTCCTTTTCTCCTTTCCTTCCGCATAGCGCGACGTCAGCGGCCTGCCCGCACGGACGCCACCGGGCGCGGACACCCTTCTCCCGAGCACGCCTTTTCAGCGTGCCGTTTCCGCACGCCGTCTCGCGCGCCTTTCTCGCGCGCCACTGCGCGCGTCTTTTCGCGTGCCGTTCCGCGGCCTGCACGCATTCCCCTTCCACAGTCGATTCGCCATGCCCGAAAACAGAGAGGACGACCACCGCAGAATGGATTTCAACAAGCAGGTCATCGAGGAGTTCCGCGCGAACGGCGGCCGGGTCGGCGGCCCGTTCGAGGGCGGCCGGCTGCTCCTGCTGACCACCACCGGGGCCCGGTCGGGCGCCCCGCACACGACGCCGCTCGGCTACCTGCCGGACGGTGTCGGGCGCGTCCTCGTCATCGCGTCCGCGGGCGGGGCGCCGGAGCACCCCGCGTGGTTCCGCAACCTCGTCGCGAACCCGCGCGTGACGGTCGAGAGCGGAGCGTTCGCGTACGAGGCGGACGCGGTCGTCCTGGAGGGCGACGAGCGCGACCGGGCGTTCGCGCGGGCCGTCGAAAGCGACCCCGGCTGGGCGGACTACGAGGCGAAGTCGGGCCGGACGCTGCCGGTCGTCGCGCTGGTGCAGACCACGGAGGGGCCGCCGCCCGGCCCCGAGCGCCCCGGCGACATGCTCGTGGCGGTGCACGACGCGTTCCGCGACGAGCTGCGCCGGATCCGCGCGGAGGTCGCCGCGTCCGGCCCGGGGCTCGGCGCGCAGCTCCGCGTGAACTGCCTGGTGCTGTGCCAGGGGCTCGGCAACCACCACGCGGGCGAGGACCTGATGCTGTTCCCCGGCGTCGAGCGGGACCGGCCGGAACTGGCGCCCGCGCTGGCGCGGATGCGCGAGGAGCACGAGGGGATCAAGGCGATCGTGGACGGCCTGCGCGACCTCCTCGCGGCCGGCGCGCCGGACCGCGCGGCGCTCGCCGCCGACGTCGACCGGCTCACCGCCGACCTGGAGGCGCACCTGGACCGGGAGGAGGAGGTGCTCGTCCCGGTCCTCAACGCCGCGCGGTAGGCCGGAACGCCCCCGGCGCGGGACGGGTCAGAGCAGGCCGCGCCCGCTGATCGGCGGCAGGTCGAGCGCGGTGAGCAGGCCGGGCGGCGCCGCCACGACCGCGGGCACCGCGTTGACCAGCCGCATCGCGGTCGCCTTCAGCCCCGCGGTGTTGTGGTCGCCGTCGCCGCCGAGCAGCTGGAGGTCGACGGTGTAGTCCGGTTCCCCGCGCACCTCGACCCGGTAGCAACCGGCCCCGGCGGGCTGCGGCCAGTCCGGGGCGAGGTCGTCGCGCAGCCGCGTGACGTGCTCCAGGACGAGCACGGGCTCGCCGCCGCGCATCCCGCGCACCTCGAAGCGCAGCGCGGCGGCGGTGCCCTTCTCGACCGTCCCGGCGGACACGTCGAACGTCTCCGGGGCGGGCAGCCGGGTGTGGTGCTCGGTGACCTCGTCCAGCTCCACGCCGAGCCCGGCGGCGAGCTGCCGGACCACGCTGCCCCACGCCATCGTCAGCACGCCGGGCTGCAGCAGCATCGGCGTCTCGTCCAGGGACCGCCCGAACCCCATGACGTCGAACAGGATGGTGCCCTGGTCGTAGGTGGCGTAGTTGAGGATCTCCATGCAGCGGACCTGGTCGATCCGCTCGCTGATGCCGGTGACGGCGAGCGGCAGCGCGTCGTTGGCGAAGCCGGGGTCGATGCCGTTGACGAACAGCGACGCGCCGCCCGCCTCCGCCGCCTCCCGCACCGGGTCGGACATCTCCGGCGGGACGACGCCGTCGGGGAACTGCAGGAACACCGGGCTGCTGGAGACGACGTTGACCCCGGCGCGCAGGATGCGGCACAGGTCGTCGATCGCCTCCATCAGCCGGACGTCGGCCATCGAGGTGTAGACGACGCAGTCGGGGCGCAGCGCGAGCAGCTCCTCCTCCGACCCGGTCGCGGTCACGCCGAGGGTCCGGCCGAGCCCGGCCAGTTCGCCGGCGTCCTTGCCGTACTTGGCGGGGTTCGACACCCACACCCCGGCGAGCTCCAGGTCGGGGCGGGCGTCGATGCCCGCGATCGCGTGCCGGCCGACGTTGCCGGTGCTCCACTGGACGACGCGGTACGTCACAGGTCCTCCAGGCCGAGGTCGAGGTTCGGGACGTCGATGCCGCCGTCGACGCGCAGCACGGTGCCGGTGGTGTAGGCGGCCGCGGGCGAGGCGAGGTACAGCACGGCCGCCGCGACGTCCTCGGGGTCGCCGATCCGCCCGAGCGGGGTGCCCCGCTCCATCTGCGTGCGCAGCTCGTCGTTGGTCATGACGATGTCGAGCGCGGACGTGGCGACGGAGCCGACCGCGACCGCGTTCACGCGGATCCGCGGCGCGAGGTCGGTGGCGGCGAGCCGGGTGTAGTGGGCGAGGGCGGCCTTGGCGGTGCCGTAGGCGAGGTAGCCGCGCCCGGCGACCCGTCCCATCACCGAGGAGATGCTGACGACGGCGCCCGGCGCGGACGCGGTGGCCGACTCCAGGATGTGCGGCACGGCGGCGCGGGTCAGCGCGTGCGCGGTGCTGACATTGAACTGGAACGCGTTCTCGAGGTATGTCGGCGTGGTGTCCAGGAAGGCGTTCGGGATCGTGCCGCCCATGTTGTTGACCACGATGTCGAGGCGGCCGAGGCCCTCGACGGCGCGCGCGGCGAGGCCGGCCGCCGCGTCCGGCGCGCTGAGGTCGGCGGGGACGACCAGGGCGCGCCGGCCGGCCGCCTCGATCTCCGCGGCCACCTTGCGCAACTGGTCCTCGGTGCGGGAGGAGACCACGACGTCGGCGCCCGCCTGGGCGAGCGCCACCGCGGCCGCCGCGCCGATCCCGCGCCCCGCCCCGGTCACCACCGCGACCCTGCCATCGATTCGGAACCGGTCCTGGATCACCGGCGTCACCTCCCGGTCGCTCGCCCGTGCCCGCCCAGCCTAGACAGGAACTAGAACCTGTTTCAATACGCTGTGCGCGGCGGTCCGGTCACGCCAGGAGGTCGACCTCCGTGCCCGTCCCCGCCGCGCGGGCGGCCCGGTACGCCGTCCAGCTCAGCGCGAGGTCCTGCCAGGGCAGGCCGACCGGCGCGTACACGGTCACCTCGCCGTCCTTCACCCGCCCGGGCACCTCGCCGAGCAGCAGGTCGCGCAGCGTCCCGGCGGCGTGCTTGACGTCCAGGCCGGCGCCCGCGAGCACGCCCATCTCGACCGCGAGCGGCACGTCGTCGACCACCACGCGGGCGCCCTCCAGCAGGTCGGCGCCCAGCTCGGCCTTCCCGGGCTCGTCCGCGCCGAGCGAGGTGACGTGGGCGCCCGGCGCGACGTCGGTGGCGTGCAGCAGCGGGCGGCGCGCCCACGTCGCGACGACGACGATCCCCGCGCCCCGGACGGCGTCGCGGGGGTCGGCGGCGACGGACGCCTCGGCGCCGAGCCGCTCGCCGTGCCGCCCGGCGAACGCGGCGGCGCGCTCGGCGTCCAGGTCGCAGACGGTCAGCCCGCGCAGCGGCCGCAGCTCCGCCAGCCCCCGCATCACCAGCTCGGCCTGCGCGCCCGCGCCGATGACCGCGACGGTGTCGGCGGCGGGACGGGCCAGCGCGTGCGTGCCGAGCGCGGCGGCGAGGCCGGTGCGCCACGCCGTGACGGTGGCGGAGTCCAGCAGCGCGAGCAGCTCGCCGGAGCCGAGGTCGTGCAGGCACACCACGCCGCGCAGCGCGGGCCGCGATCCCGGGAACTTGGCGTTCACCTTCACCGTGTAGGCGGGGATGTCCTCCACCACGCCGGGCAGCAGCGCCGTGGCGGTGCCCTGCCCCGGCACCTTCGCCACGACGCGGCGCGGCACGGTCCCGTCCTCGGCGGAGGTGAAGCCGCGGCGCAGCGCGTCGAGGCACTCGGCCGGGACCAGCAGCGATTCCAGCTCGGAACGGGACAGAAGCAGTGTCACCGGATCATTCTCCCGTCCTCGCCATGGACCGTGCCACCCGGGTCGCGACCGCCCGCGCGTCACTCCGGACGGCGATGCGCCGCGGTGAGCCCGTCCCATCCGTTCAGCCAGTCATTGCCCTGCCCGTCGATGAACGAACCGGGCGGCGGGGTGACACCGTGCGCGCGCAGCCAGTCGCCCGGCCGGCGCATCCCGGGCCGGACGCTGCCGTCACTCGGCATCAGCTGCGGCGGGATCGGCCCCGGCATCGCCTGCGGGACGTGCGCCTCGCTCTCCACCTCGGCGAGGTCCTTCTCCTCGGCCATCCCGATCGGGCCCTCGCGGCGGGCGTTGAAGAACTGGTTGACCGCCGGGTGCGTGCTGGACAGCACCATCTCCCGGGGGCCGAACATCACCAGCCCGCGCCGGAACAGCAGGCCGAGGTTGTCGGGCAGCACGCGGGCGGTGCCGATGTCGTGCGTGACGATCAGGAACGTCGCGCCCATCTCGGCGTTGAGGTCGACGAACAGCTGGTTCAGGTAGGCGGTGCGGACCGGGTCCAGGCCGGAGTCCGGCTCGTCGGCGAGGATGATGTCCGGGTCGAGGACGAGCGCGCGGGCCAGCCCGGCGCGCTTCTTCATGCCGCCGGAGATCTCGCCGGGCAGCTTGTGCTCGGAGCCGGTGAGCCCCACCATCTCCATCTTCTCCAGCACGATCCGGCGGATCTCCGACTCGCCCTTCTTCGTGTGCTCGCGCAGCGGGAACGCGATGTTGTCGAAGATGTTCATGGAGCCGAACAGGGCGCCGTCCTGGAACAGCACGCCGAAATGGCGGCGCATCTCGTACAGCCGGCCCTCGGCGAGCCGGGGGACGTCGCCGCCGCCGACGTAGACGTGGCCGCGGTCCGGGCGCAGCAGCCCCACGAGGTTCTTCAGGAACACCGACTTGCCGGTGCCGGACGGCCCGAGCAGCGCGGAGATCTCGCCGGCCGGGACGGTGAACGACACGTCCTCCCAGATGACCTGCCGCCCGAACGACTTCCTCAGCCCTTCCACCCGGATCTCGACTCCCATGGGCACTCCCGTGCCGGGGAACCGGGGGGCGGGGGATCCGCGTCATATGTCCGGTCCCCCGTCGCCTCGACTGTACGACGCGGAGCGCCGCGCGGGGAGGCCCATTGGACGCCGCGTCCAGCCGCGGCCGGCCGCGGACGGACCCGCCGCCCGGCCGCCGCTCCGGCATGCCCGGCGGGCGCGCCACTCCCCCGCCCGCGACCGGGGGCGCGCACCCATGGTGACAAGACGATCACCGGCACTTAGGCACTTTCTTCCCTTTCGTCCCCAATGACGCTTCTTCCACGATGTGCGGGACCTCCGGCGCACCACACGGGTGCGCCCAAATCCCCCTGGAGGCACAGTGAAGATCCGTCACGCACGCATCGGCGGCGCCGCCGCACTGGCGGCGACCGGGCTGCTGGCGACCGCCCTGGCCGGCGTCCCCGCCGCGCAGGCGGCCCCGGCCGCCGCGC